>JAQGJZ010000305.1 GCA_028290385.1 Enterovirga sp. | reverse complement strand
GGTCCAGCCCTCGAATGCCTGGATCCTGTGATCCTGGGACGCTGCGGCGCTCTCGAGCAGCCGAAGCGACGTCGTGCCGATCGCGACAACCCGGCCGCCGCGGGCACGCGTCTCGTTCAGGGCGTCTGCGGTCCCCTGGTCGACGCTGCCCCACTCCGCGTGCATGCGGTGTTCGGCCGTGTCCTCGGCCTTCACGGGCAGAAACGTGCCGGCGCCGACGTGCAGCGTGACCTTGTGCACGCTCACACCGCCCGCCTCGATCGCGGCCAGCAGAGCCGGCGTGAAATGGAGCCCGGCGGTGGGCGCGGCGACCGCACCCTCCTGGCGGGCGAACATGGTCTGGTAGTCGGTGCGGTCGCGCTCGTCGGCCGCGCGCTGGCCGGCGATATAGGGCGGCAGCGGCACCTCGCCGAGGCGTGCAATGGCTTCGTCCAGCACGGGGCCGGAAAAGGCAAAACGCAAGGTGAGGTCACCACCTTCGCCCTTTTCTTCAACCGTCGCGTCAAGCTGGCCGAGGAAGCAGGCGGTGCTCTCGCTATCCTCGCCGAAGCGGATCCGCTCGCCGACCTGAACGCGCTTGGCCGGACGTGCGAAAGCGCGCCAACAATCCGGGCTAAGCCGCTGATGAAGCATGATTTCGAGACGGGCCACAGTCTCGCCGCGCACGCGGATCCCGCGCAGCCGGGCCGGAACGACCTTTGTGTCGTTCACCACCAGGGCATCGCCAGCACGCAGCAGGGAGGCTACGTCGGACACATGCAGGTCGTGAAAGGTGCCCGTTGCGGGCACGTGGAGGAGCCGGGCGGATTCGCGAGGCTCGGCTGGCCGAAGCGCGATCAGCTCGGGCGGCAGCTCGAAATCGAACGCATCGACACGCATGGTGGTTGGCGCGGCCGCGAAGGCCGCGCCCCGTTCTCCGTCAGGCCGCGTCGGCCATCACCCGCATGGTGGTGATGCGGTCCGGATCGCGCACGGGCTCGCCGCGCTTCACGGCGTCGATGTTCTCCATGCCCTCGGTCACCTTCCCCCAGACCGTGTACTGACGATCAAGGAAGCCGGCGTCGCCGAAGCAGATGAAGAACTGCGACTTGGCCGAATTGGGGTTGCTGGTCCGCGCCATGGAGCAGACGCCGCGCTTGTGCGGCTCCGCATTGAACTCGGCTTTCAGGTCGGGCAGGTCCGAACCACCCGTCCCGGTGCCGGTCGGGTCGCCGCTCTGGGCCATGAAGCCCTCGATGACCCGGTGGAACGGCACGCCGTCATAGAAGCCGCGGCGCGCCAGCGTCTTGATCCGCTCGACGTGGTTGGGCGCCAGATCGGGCCGGAGCTCGATCACCACCCTGCCCTTCGTCGTCTCGAGGACGAGCGTGTTCTCGGCGTCAGCCATGATGTGTGTTCCTTATTTCGCGTCCGCGGCAAGCCGCATGCGGACGATCTTGTCGGGGTTGGACACGGCGCCGTTCTGGGCGCTGCTGCCCTTCTTCACCTTGTCGAGGACGTCGAGCCCGGACGTGACCTCGCCGACCACCGTGTACTGGTTGTTCAGGAAGCTCGCATCCCCGAAGCAGATGAAGAACTGCGAGTTCGCGGAGTTCGGGTCGGAGGAGCGCGCCATGCCGACGGTGCCGCGCTTGAACGGCGTCGCCGAGAACTCGGCCGGGATGTTCGGCAGGTCGGAGCCGCCCGTTCCGTTGCCGCGCGGATCGCCCGTCTGGGCCATGAAGCCTTCGATCACCCGGTGGAAGGTCAGCCCGTCATAGAAGCCGCGCTTCACCAGCGTCTTGATCTGAGCGACGTGCTTCGGGGCGAGGTCCGGGCGCAGCCGGATCGTGATGCGGCCGTCCTTTGTCTCGAGGAACAGGGTGTTCTGCGGGTCGGCGGCGCCCTGTGCCAGAGCCGGGGCGGCCAGCGCGGCGGCGAGCGTCGCCGCGGCGGCGCGGCGGGTAAGCTTTGATCCCGTCATCCTGTGATCCCGTCGTCCTTGTGTCCCGGCGTCAAAGGCCGGTCTGGGAGAATTTGGCCCTGATGCGCTGGGCGACGCTTGGCGGCACGAAGGCCGAGACGTCCCCGCCCATGGCCGCGACCTGCCGCACAAGAGTGGCCGTGATGGGGCGGACGGCGGGCGAGGCAGGCACGAACACGGTCTGGATGTCCGGTGCCATGGTCTCGTTCATGGCGCCCATCTGCATCTCGTAATCGAGATCGGTCCCGTCGCGCAGGCCGCGGACGATGATGGTCGCCCCGTGCCGCCGCGCCGCCGCGATCGCGAGATCGTTGAAGGTCGCGCATTCCAGCTCCGCCCCGGCCTCCGCCAGAACGGGCCCGCAGACCTCGCGCAGCATCTCCAGCCGCTCCTCCACCGTGAAGATCGGCGCCTTGGAGGAGTGGATGCCGATTGCCACCACAACCTTGTCGGCGATCCGGCCCGCCCGACGCACCACGTCGAGGTGGCCGTTGGTGGGCGGGTCGAAGGTGCCCGTGTAGAGCGCGACGTGCGGCATGGGGGTCCGTACCCGTCCGGCCTAGACCGACGCGTCCGGCGGCGTGTCGTCCACCGGCAGCTCCTCGGCCTCCGGCGGCGGGGTCTCGTCCTCCTCGCCCTCCAGATGCTCGACGGACACGACCTTCTCGTCCTTGCCGGTGCTGAAGATGGTCACGCCCTGCGTCGAGCGGCCGGCGATGCGGATGTCGTGCACGGGCACGCGGATCAGCTGGCCGCCATTGGTGACGAGCATGATCTGATCGTGCTCGCCCACCGGGAAGGAGGCCGCGACCCGCCCGTTCCGCTCGGACATGGCCATGGCGACGATGCCCTTGCCGCCGCGCCGCGTCGTGCGGAAGCCGAAGGAGGACGTGCGCTTGCCGTAGCCCCGTTCGGAGACCGTGAGGATGAACTGCTCCGCCAACTCCATGGCGATGCGCTTGTCGCCGAGCTCGACTTCCGTGGAGACGCCTTCCTCGGCGCCGTCCGTTGCGCCCGCGCTGTCATCGACGGGCTCGCCGCCGCGCGCACGCCGCCGCGCCATCGAGTCCTTCAGGTAGGTCGCGCGCTCTTCCGGCGTCGCCTCGACATGCTGGAGGATGGACATGGAGATGACCTCGTCCCCCTGGGCCAGCGTGATGCCGCGCACGCCGGTCGAGTCCCGGCCCTTGAAGACGCGCACCTCGGAGACCGGGAAGCGGACGCATTGCCCGCCCGCCGTGGTCAGCAGGACGTCCTTGTCCTCGTCGCAGGTCGCGACCCCGACGATGTGATCGCCCTCGTCGAGCTTCATGGCGATCTTGCCGTTGCGGTTCACCTGCACGAAGTCCGACAGCTTGTTGCGCCGAACGTTGCCGGTCGCGGTGGCGAACACCACGTCGAGCTTGTCCCAGGTGCCCTCGTCTACGGGCAGCGGCATGATCGTGGTGATGCGCTCGTCGCCCTGCAGCGGGAGCATGTTCACCAGCGCCTTGCCGCGCGCATTCGGGGCCGCCAGCGGCAGGCGCCACACCTTTTCCTTGTAGGCCTGGCCGCGCGAGGAGAAGAACAGGATCGGCGTGTGGGTGTTCGCCACGAAGAGCCGCGTGACGAAATCCTCGTCGCGCGTCTGCATGCCGGAGCGGCCTTTGCCGCCGCGCTTCTGGGCCCGGTAGGTCGAGAGCGGGACGCGCTTGATATAGCCGGCATGGGACACGGTCACGACCATGTCCTCGCGCTGGATCAGGTCCTCGTCATCGACGTTGGCATCCCAATCGAGGATCACCGTCTTGCGCGGCGTCGCGAAGGCATCCCGGACGCCGCGGAGCTCGTCCTTGATGATGCCCATGATGCGCTCACGCGAGCGGAGAATTTCCAGATAGTCTGAAATCTCGGCCGCAAGCTTCTGCAATTCCTCGCCGATTTCGTCTCGGCCGAGTGCCGTGAGGCGCTGCAGGCGCAGGTCGAGAATGGCCCGGGCCTGGGCTTCGGAGAGGCGGTACGTGTTGTCTGCCGCGAGCTTGTGGCGCGGGTCGTCGACCAGGGCGATCAGCGGCCCGATGTCGGAAGCCGGCCAGTCGCGTGCCATCAGTTGCTCGCGCGCGGTGTTCGGGTCCGGCGCGGTGCGGATGAGCCGAATGACCTCGTCGATATTCGCGACCGCGATGGCGAGGCCGCACAAGATGTGGGCACGATCGCGCGCGCGGCCGAGCAGGAACTTGGTGCGCCGGCTGACGACCTCTTCCCGGAACTCGACGAACGCCCTGATCATGTCGGGCAGGGTCATCGTCTCGGGGCGGCCGCCGTTCAGGGCGACCATGTTGGCCCCGAAGCTCGTCTGCAGCGGCGTGTACCGGTAGAGCTGGTTCAGCACGACCTCGGTCACCGCCTCGCGCTTCAGCTCGAGCACGATACGCATGCCGTCGCGGTCGGACTCGTCCCGCAGCGCCGCGATGCCCTCGAGGCGCTTCTCGCGCACGAGCTCGGCGATGCGCTCGATCAGGGTGAGCTTGTTCACCTGATACGGGATCTCGGTGATGATCAGGGCCTGCCGGTCGCGGATCTCCTCCGTGTCCCACTTGCAGCGCATCAGGATCGAGCCGCGGCCCGTCTGATAGGCCGAGCGAATGCCGGCCCGGCCGAGGATGGAGCCGCCGGTCGGGAAGTCCGGCCCCGGCACGATCTCCATCAGGGCGTCGAGCGTGATCGCCGGATCGTCGATATAGGCGATGCAGGCGTCGATCACCTCGCCCAGGTTGTGGGTCGGGATGTTGGTCGCCATGCCGACCGCGATGCCGCCGGCCCCGTTCACCAGGAGGTTCGGGTACTTGGCCGGAAGGACGGAGGGCTCGCTTTCCCTGCCGTCATAGTTCGCGACGTGGTCGACCGTGTCTTTGTCGA
>JAQGJZ010000297.1 GCA_028290385.1 Enterovirga sp. | reverse complement strand
TGCCTGCTGGGCTGCCGGCGCGGCGGCCTGCGAGGGTGCCGGCTGGGCGCTAGGCGCGGGCACCAGGGCGGGCGCGGGCTGTGGCGGCGCCATCTCCTGGGCCATTTTCAGGGTGGCCGGACGCGGTGCCGGCGCGGGCGCCGGCTCTGCCCAGGCCGCCCCTGCCCATCCCGCCAGCCCGAAGGCCAAACCTGCCGATCCGCTCCGCCACATGGCTCGGTCCCAAACGCAACACCGGCCGGGAGCATGGTTGGTTAAGGTTGAAGAAGTCTGACCCGATCCGCCCTTCGGCGGATCAGAGCACCACGATACCCGCGTGCTTCGCCTTGTTCTCCGGCTCCACGTGGATGGTCACGAGCGCATCCGGCACGTCGCTCTTCAGGGCGCGCTCCAGCCCGTCGCAGATATCGTGCGCGTCGGATACGGACATGTGCCCCGGCACCACGAGGTGGAAGTCGATAAAGGTCATCCGGCCGGCATGGCGCGTGCGCAGATCATGCGCCTCCAGGGCGCCTTCGGCATTGGCCGAGATCACGTCGCGGATGCGGGTCAGCGTCTCCGGCGGGGCGGATTCGTCCATCAGCCCGCCGAGGGATTCGCGCATCACCTGCCAGCCCGAGAACAGGATGTTCAGGGCCACCACGGCGGCGAGCGCCGGATCGAGGATCGGCAGATCGAAGAGCCACGCGGCCGAGAGGCCGACCAGCACGCCGGCCGAGGTCAGGACGTCGGTGAACAGGTGCCGTCCATCGGCGACCAGGGCCTGCGAGCGCAGGCGGCGCCCTTCCCGCACGAGGACCCATGACCAGAGTGCGTTGATGAGGCCCGCCGCGCCGTTGATCGCGAGGCCGAGGGCCGGCGCGTCGAGCTGGCGCGGCTGAAAAATCCCGCCCCACGCCTCCCGCAGGATGAGGAGCGCGGCCACGATGATCAGCGCGCCCTCGAGCACCGCGGAGAAGTACTCGGCCTTTGTGTGCCCGTACGGATGGTCGGCGTCGGCGGGCTGGGACGCGATTCGGATCGTGTAGAGCGCAACCGCCGCGGTCACGACGTTGATCACGCTTTCCAGCGCGTCCGAGAACAGGGCCACGCTGCCCGTGAGCGCAAAGGCGAGCCCCTTCAGGGCGAGAACGAGAAGCGCCACGGCGATCGAAGCCGCGGCAAGCTTTTGCCGAATGTCCATGATGGGGTGCTCGTCGGGAGCTGGCGAGTGGTGGTGATAGCGGGAAGCGGGCGGGACGCCCTGCTTACCCGAGTCTGGGGCCGGTCGCGGCGGGTCGTTCTATACGTGAGGTCAGGATCGAGGCCATCCTCAGAAACCTCCTCGGCCGCGAATGCACGCTTCCGCCTCGGTGCCGACGTCGCCGGTATGGAGAGGGTCGGCCATCGGCGATGCCGAGCCCATGATAGCCGGTATCGCGCGGATTAGCGAAAGGAACCGGCCGGACCGCTTGCGCTCTTCGTCCCGTTCCGCGATGCCGCCCGTGCATGACGGCCTGGATCAACGCCTTTTTCCCCACCTTTGCGCTGATCGGGCTCGGATCGCTGCTCAGGGCCAAGCTGCTCAAGGACCCGGCCATCTGGGCCGGAATCGATCGCCTGACCTTTTTCGTCCTGCTGCCCTCGCTCCTCGCCTTCTCGATCTCCACGGTCAACCTGTCCGCGCTGCCACTCGGCGCGCTTGCGGCCTCGATCTGGGTCACGCTCGGCCTTGCCACCCTGTCGGCCCTGATCCTCGCCCGGCTGCTCGGCCACAACCGGGCCGCCATGACGTCGGTGGTCCAGGGCGGCATCCGGTTCAACAACTACGTCGCGCTGGCGATCGCGGCCGGCCTCTACAGCACGCAGGGTCTGGCGTTCGGGGGCGTCGTGGCCGGGCTCATCGTCCCATGCGTCCAGGTGATCCTGACGATCGTGTTCGTGCTGAGCGACGGCGGCCGGCTGCGACCCTGGAAGCTGCTGCGCCAGATCGCCCTCAACCCATTGCTGCTCGGCTGTCTCGTCGGCTTCGCGTTCGCGGCTTTCGGCGGCATGCCGCCCGGCCTGTCGCCGCTCGCCCGTTCGCTCGGCCAGGCGGCGCTCGCGCTCGGGCTCCTGTCCGTCGGCGGCGGGCTCGCGCTGGGTGCCCTGAAGGAGGCGCCCCTCACCCAGCTCCTGGTCGGGATCCAGAAGCTCCTGCTGGTGCCGGCCGTGACCCTCGGCCTCGCGCGCCTGTTCGGGCTCGCCCCGGAGCCGGCCGCCATCGCTACCCTGACCATGGCGATGCCGACGGCTTCGACCGCCTACGTGATGGCCCGCGCGATGGGGGGCGATGCGCGCCTGATGGCGGCCATGATCACGCTGCAGCACCTCGTCGCGGTCGCGACCCTGCCGCTCTGGGCCATGGTCCTGGTCGGGTGAAGGCCGCCTAGGCCTTCTTGGCCGCCGCCTCGTTCACGGCACGCTCGAGCTTGTCGCCCTGGTGCTTGGGCGAGTCGCCGCTGGCGACCGCGGCGCCCTTTTCGAGCTTCGGCTCCGTCCCGACGCCGAGCTTGTCGCCATGCCGCTTCGGGCTGTCGCCCGCCGGCCCCTTGCTGTCCCGGTCCATGCTGGTCTCCCGCTCCGGGCACAAAACGCCGCGGCTGGGCGGAGGTTGCGTCGGGGTGCGCGAGCCGCCGCCCCGGTGTGGCATCGCAACGCAAGGGGCGGTTTCGCCTTGGCCGGCTTTCAGGTCCGTGCTAAGTCACTGAGAACGCTGGTAGTTTTGAACTCTTCCAAACTGCAAATCCCGTGATCGTCTGCTCCTGCAACGTCCTTTCCGACGGCGACGTGAGGTCCTGCCTGGGCCCCGGCCCCGGCTGTCCGCGCACGCCCGCGCAGGTCTATACCTGCCTCGGCTGCAGCCCCGATTGCGGGCGCTGCGCCCGCACCATCCGGTCGATCATGGACCAGGCCCTCCGGGCCGCCGCCGAGGAAGCCTGCGGCACCTGCCCGCTCTCCTGCGGGGCCGATCACGAGCACGTGCACCACGGCGCGCCGGCGCATCCGGAGCACGCCTCCGCCGCCGCTCCCGTTTGAAATCATTCTAAACTAGCTGGACAATGGACCCCGATCCGCCCTACAGCCGTTCCAGGCTTGTTGGGATGAGAGGATGGGATGAAGGGCGACCCTAAGGTCATCGATTACCTGAACCGCGGCTTGCGCAGCGAGCTCACCGCGGTCAGCCAGTACTGGCTCCATTACCGGCTCCTGGACGACTGGGGCTACAAGGAGCTCGCGAAGAAGTGGCGCAAGGAATCCATCGAGGAGATGGAGCATGCGGACCGCTTCACGACGCGCATCATTTTCCTCGAGGGCTTCCCGAACATGCAGGTGCTCGATCCCCTGCGGATCGGGCAGACCATCAAGGAGATCCTGGAATGCGACCTCGCGGCCGAGGTCGAGGCCCGGGCGCTCTATCTTGAGGCGGCCAAGTACTGCGACACCGTCAACGACCGCGTCTCCAAGATGCTGTTCGAGGAGCTCGCCGCGGACGAGGAAGGCCATATCGACTTCCTGGAAACGCAGCTGAACCTCGTCGACCAGCTCGGCCTGCAGCTCTACGCGCAGCGGCATATCGGCCATATCGACGACGGCGAGAGCTCCGGCAGCCCCGGCATGGAAGGCTGACCACGGTCTCGGGGGGATGCACGGCAGCGTGCGTCCCCTTTCTTCAATCCAGCCGCAGCCGCGCTTCCACCAGATTGGCCTCGCTGGTCATCGAGAACGTGAAGCCGAGCTCGCGGCAGAGCGCGATCATGTTGACGTTTTCGCGCAGGATCAGGCCCAGCACGGAGCGCAGGCCGAGCTCCCGCGCCCCCTCCAGGACCATGTCCATGAGGGCGTTGCCCAGCCCAAGCCCCTTCAGGTCCGAGCGCACGAGCACGGCGTATTCGCCCTCGTCGGACGACAGCTGGTGCACCCGCCCGACCCCGAGAAGCTGGCCCGTCTGCGGGGCGATCGCCGCGTAGGCGCGCGCATGCCTTCGGTCGAAATGGGTCAGCCGAAAGATCTGGCTCTGGGGGATCTCGCGGAGGGCCACCAGGAACCGGAGGCGGCGGTCCTCGTCCGTGACGTAGCTGTCGAATTCCGGATAAAGCCGGTCATCCTCCGGCCGAAGGGCGCGCAAGACGACCTCGCGCCGGTCCGCAAGCACGAGCCTGCGGCCCTGGTCGTCGCCGGAGCTCGCGCTCCCGATCTCGGCGGCCTGGGTCACGCCACCAGATGTAGGTGAGATTGGGCGCACCCCCAAGCGGGGGCACGCTCGCCTTTAGGCCTCCGCGAGCACCCGGGCGCTCGGAAACAGCACCTCGACCAGCGTGCCTTCGCCGCGCCGGCTCGTGATCGAGAACGTGCCGCGGTTGGCCTCGACCAGCGCCTTGGAGAGCGGCAGCCCGAGCCCAGTCCCGTCCTCGCGCCGGATGACGGAGACCTGCCGGAACGGCTCCAGGGCATCCTCGATCTCGGCCTGCGTCATGCCGATGCCCGTGTCGCGCACCCGGAACGCGAGCTCGCCCGCATCGGTCAGGCTGGTCGACACGATCACCTGCCCGCCCGGCTCCGTGTAGCGCACCGCGTTCGACACGAGGTTGAGCGCGACCTGCCGGATCGAGCGCTCGTCGGCGACGAGGCGCGGCAGCCCGGACGCGAAGCTCGTGCGGATGACGATGCGCTCCCGCGCCGCCGCGGGCTGCATCAGGCCGACGCTCTGGCCGACGATCTCGTTCAGGTCGAGGCTGGTGAAAACGAGCTCGCTGCGGCCCGCGGTCACCTTCGCGAGGTCCAAGAGGTCGTTGACCAGGCTGACCACGTGCTCGCCGGAATCGTGGATGTCGCGCAGGTAATGCTTGTAACGCTCGTTGCCGACCGGCCCGAAACGCTCTTCGAGCATGATCTCGGCAAACCCGATGATCGCATTGAGCGGCGTGCGGATTTCGTGGCTGACGCGGGCCAAAAACTCGGTCTGCCGGGCGGAGGCGTCTTCCGCCGCCTGCCGCGCCTGGGTGAGCTCGGCCTCGTTCCGGCGGGTGCCGGACATGTCCCGCATCACCAGCGCCAGGCCGGGGCCCTGGTCGGTCGCGATCCGGCCCGCCCGCGCCAGCAGCGGGATCGGCCCGCCGATGCGTGGCCGGCCAAACAGCTCGACCTCGTCCTGCGGGCTTTCCGGCGCCTTCGCGGCATCCACCAGATCGATCGCCGCGCGGTGGCTCTCGACCGCGATCAGGGTCGTGAAGCCCTCGCCCGCGACCTCGTTTTCGCGATAGCCGAACATGCGCTCGGCGACGCTGTTCGCGGACAGGATGCGGCCGGCCCCGTCCAGCGTCACCAGCGCGAGGCCCGCGAGGTCGAGCGTCGCCAGAAGCTCCTGAACGCGCACGTCGCGGCGCGCCAGCTCGAGCCCGAACGAACGCTCGAGCCCCTCCCCCGCCTCGGGGGGCAGCGGCCGCACCAGCAGCAGCGAGGCCGGCCCGTCGCTCCATTCGACGCTGGTCAGCCGAACTTCGACCCCGACCGACACGCCCGTCTTGGCCACCAGGGCCGTCGTGCCCTGGCGGGTCGCGAGCGGCCCGGCAAACAGCTGCGAGGCGCCGCGCAGCTCGCCGGCATCGCGGTATCCGAGCAGGTCGAGCGCCGCCCGGTTGGCGAACAAGGGCGTCTCGCCCCGGAGCACCAGAAGCCCGACCGGAAGCCGCTCCAAAATGCGCAGGCCGTCCGGCTCGCGCGGCCGCGCGGCCGCGATGGACACCATCTCCGCCGAGTACCGCGGCAACGGCGCGTCGTCCTCGTCGACGCCCTCGAGGCGGGCTCCCAGCGCTCGGGC
>JAQGJZ010000274.1 GCA_028290385.1 Enterovirga sp. | reverse complement strand
GCCGCGGCACGGTCGACAACAAGGGCCAGCACCTGATCGCGCTCGAGGCCCTGCGGGCGGTGCTGGCCGAGCGCGGCCGGCTCGGCTTCAACGCCAAGTGGCTCATCGAGACCGGCGAGGAGACGGGCTCGCCAGGCCTGCGCGACATCTGCCGCGCCCATCGCGATCTCTTCGCCTCGGACGTCCTGATCGCGTCCGACGGGCCGCGGCTGAATGCGGAGCGGCCGACCGTCTATCTCGGCACGCGCGGCGGCGCCTCCTTCGACCTCACGATCGAGGCGCGCGAGGGCGGGCACCATTCTGGCAATTGGGGCGGGCTGCTGTCGAACCCGGCTATCCAGCTTTCGCATGCCATCGCGTCCATGGTCGGGCCGACCGGCCAGATCCGCATCCACGAACTGGTCCCCAAGGGCGGCCTGCCCGATGCGGTCCGCCGCGCGCTTGCCGATTGCGAACTCGAGACCGGGCCGGGGGCGCCCGCGATCGACCCGAACTGGGGCGAGCCGGGCCTGACCGGGCCCGAAAAGGTGTTTGGCTGGTGCGCGCTCGAGATCCTGGCCATGGAGGCCGGGGTGCCGAAGACGCCCGTGAACGCGATCCCGCCGCGCGCCTGGGCGCGGCTGCAGCTTCGTTTCGTGGTCGATGTCGAGATGGCCGACATCGTCCCGGCCGTGCGCCGCCACCTCGACCGCCACGGCTTTGCGTATGTGCAGGTCGAACCCGCCCGCGAAGAGGTGTTTCCGGCGACGCGCCTCGACCCGGACAACCCGTGGGTCCAATGGGCGCTGGACTCGATCGGGCGCACGACGGGCAAGAAGCCGGCGCTCCTGCCCAATCTCGGCGGCTCGCTGCCGAACGACGCCTTCTCCGAGATCCTCGGCCTGCCCACGATCTGGGTGCCGCATTCCTACCCCGGCTGCTCGCAGCACGCCCCGAACGAGCATGTGCCGATTGCGCTGGTGCGCGAGGCGCTCGGCCTGATGGCCGGGCTCTACTGGGACGTGGGGGAGAAAAGCCCCTGAGGGCAGGCCAGGGCGCGGCCTCGCAGATCAAGGCGGGTCGGCCGCGCTCTCTTCCTCGTCGGCGGGCTTCGCGGCCAGGACCTCGGCCGCGACCCGGTAGGAGAAGCCGGCCCTGCACAAGGCGGCGATGTCGCGCTCGTGCCGTGCCGGGTCGGGGTTGCGCCGCCAGGGCCCGAGCCCGCGGCGCTGGGCATAGCGGCGCGCCTGCGCGGTCTCGTCCGGCTCGTTCTCGGCGAGGGCGGCCGCGACCGTCTCGGGCCCGAGCCCCTTGGCGGCGAGCGTCGCGCGTGCGCTCCGCGTGGAGGCGCCGCGGCGCAGAAGCGCGTTCAGCTTGCTGCCCGCATAGGACGCGTCGTCGATCAGCCCGGACCGGACCGCCTTGTCGACCACCTCGGCGATCATGGCCGCGACCTCCGGGCCGGGCTCCGCCTCGGCCCCGGCCCGGCGCCGCGCCTTGCGGGCGAGCACGCGCCTGAGGTTCTCCGACGAGGACGAGAACCGCGCCAGGTAGTAGGTCGCGGCGCGCTCCAGATAGGCCGCCGTGACGGGCTTTCCGGCCGCTGCCGCGATCCCGGCCTGCCCCTCGGAGCGCTCCCGGCGCTCGGCCCGGGGCTTTCGCGCACGCGAATTCGGAAGGGGGGCGGCCGCTTCATCCGCCTCGCCGGCCCGAGACGGCTCCGGACCCGGGAGCCGCGAATCGTTCTTCATTGTATCTCCGCAGCAGACACTATAGCCAAGTATTGGCGAATTCAGGAGCACGACGATGGCCGACCTGCTTGCTCGACGTGGTTTCCTCAAAGCCTCGGCGGCACTGGCCGCGAGTGCCGCGGCCGGGTTCTCCTGCGTGGAAATCGCCAGCGCGGCGCCCATCACGGTCCCGACCGTGGATCGATTGTCGATGCGGGTCCTGATCGACTCGGCGCATGATCAATTCCTGAAGCCTTCCGTTGTCGGCGGCGTGCAGCATCAGCCGCCGGGTTCGGGCCGCGGCGCCGATTACAGGCAGGTGCTGCACAATCAATGGGGCCTGTCGCTGTTCCTGGAATCGCAGCGGGACGCGGAGGCCCGGACGATCCTGCTCGATTTCGGCTACAGCCCCGATGCGCTGCTGAACAACATCGGCATTCTGAAGGTCGACCCGAGCAAGGTGAATGCCCTGATCGTCAGCCACGGCCACCACGACCATTACGGCGGGCTCAACGGCTTTCTCGACAAGTATCGCGGCGCGCTGGCTGCCGACCTCAAGCTCTACGCGGGCGGGGAGGACAATTTCTGTCACCGCGTGAGCGCGGCCGGGCAGGGGCAGTTCACCGATTTCGGCCTGCTCGACCGGCGCGAGCTCGCGGCACACAAGATCACCACCGTGCTCTGCGAGACGCCGACCGTGGTCGCCGAGCACGCCTTTACGACGGGGCAGATCAAGCGCTCGTCGATCGAGCGCATCCTGCCCAACACCTTTGTCGAACGTGGCATGAAGGACGGGGCCGGTTGCGATGCCGGCCATTACAGCCCGGCCGAGCTCGCCGGAAAGATCATCCCGGACGAGCATGTCCACGAGCATGCGACCTGCTTCAACATCAAGGGCAAGGGCCTCGTGGTCATCAGCTCCTGCGGCCATGTCGGCATCGTCAACTCGGTTCGGCAGGCGCAGGAGGTTTCGGGCATCACGAAGGTGCACGCGATCGTGGGCGGCTTCCATCTCGGCCCCGCCTCCAAGGACTACCTCGAGCAGGTCGTGGCCGAGGTGAAGAAGCTCGAGCCGGACGTAGTGGTGCCGATGCATTGCAGCGGCCTCAACTTCTCCCTGGAGGCTCAGCGGCAGATGCCCGAACAGGTGCTCGTCCCGACCACGGGCAGCCGGC
>JAQGJZ010000270.1 GCA_028290385.1 Enterovirga sp. | reverse complement strand
ACGAACCGGGCCCACCTGGTCCGCCCGGCGCTGGTTGGCGGCCGCGATCACGGCCGGCGCGATGCCCCAATGGGTGGAGAGCGTCGCGGCGACCTCGTCCGAGTGGGACTTCGCCCATTCTCCGGTGTTCCGGAGGGTCTCGAAGATCGTCGCGAGCGCGTCCGGATGACGGTCGGCGAACGCTTCGGACGTGAGGTAATAGCGCTTGTAGCTCGCCAGCCCGGTGCCGTCCACCACCACCCGCACGCCCGATTGTTGCTGTGCGCTCGCCAGGAACGGGTCCCACGCCACCCACGCGTCGACGCTGCCGCCGACGAGAGCCGTCCGGCCATCGGCCGGATTGAGGTAGGCGGGTTTGATGTCCTTGAACGACAGGTTCTGCGTGCCGAGCGCCGCGAGCAGCAGGTAGTGGCTGCCCGCGCCCTTGGTAACCGCGATCTTCTTGCCCTTTAGGTCCGCGATCGAGCGGATCGCGGAATCGCCGGGCACGACGATGGCCTGCGCGGTCGGGGAGGCGGCCTCCTCGGCCACGTAGACGATCCGCGCCCCGGCCGCCTGGGCAAAGACCGGGACCGTGTCGGCGACGTCGGCGCTGAAGTCGATCCTGCCGAGGTTGAGGGCCTCGAGGATCGGCAGGCCGCTCGTGAATTCGTGCCAGCTGACCCCGATGTTCAGCGGCTCCAGCGCCTTCTCGAGGCCGCCATTGAGCTTCAACAGGTAGGTCAGCGTCGACGAGCGCTGAAACCCGATCCGGAGCGTTCCGCGCTCTGCGGCCGCGTCGGCGCGGGTGCCAAAGGCGGCCGGCAGCGCTGCGATGCCGGCCAGGAGGGTGCGACGGGAGACGGTGCTCATGGCGCGAGTCTCCGGCCGCGGCGCCGTCCCGTCAATGAAACCGCATCGCCTTGTTGCCCCCGCCCGGGCGGTAATATCCTCCGGGCGCGGCGGCTCGGGAGTGGCTTTTTCTCACAGCCCCGCAACGCGTTCGCGAGGGAGCGAGACCCGGCATCTAGCCGGCCGCGGCCAGGGCCTGGTCGAGGTCGGCGAGGAGATCGTCGCTCGCCTCGAGGCCGACCGACAGGCGGAAGAGATCGTCTCCGATGCCGGCCCGCTTCCGCGCCTCTGCCCCCATGGCCGCATGGGTCATGGTCGCCGGATGCGCGACGAGGCTTTCGATGCCGCCCAGGGATTCGGCGAGCGTGAACAGGCGGACCGCGTTCGCAAACCCGCGCGCGGCTTCGGGGCCGCCCTTGAGCGTGAAGCTCAGCATCGCGCCGAAACCCGCCTGCTGCACGGCCGCAACCGCGTGCCCGGGATGGGTCGGCAGGCCGGGATAATAGACCGTGCCCACCTTCGAATGGTCGTGCAGGTATTCGGCGATGCGCTGCGCCGATCTTTGCTGAGCCTCGATGCGCGGAAACAGGGTGCGGATGCCGCGCAGCGTCAGATAGGCATCGAAGGGCGCTCCGGTCAGGCCGGCCGTGTTGGCCCAGGATGCCAGGGCGTCGAGATCGGAACGGGCTGCCGTCACCACCGCGCCGCCGACCACGTCGGAATGCCCGTTCAGGTACTTGGTCGTCGAGTGGATGACGAAATCGGCCCCGAGCGCGATCGGCTGCTGCAGGGCGGGCGAGAGGAACGTGTTGTCGGCCGCGACCTGCGCGCCGGCGGCTTTCGCCCGGGTACAGAGCGCCGCCACGTCGACGATTCGCATGAGGGGGTTGCTCGGCGTCTCGACAAGGACGAGCGCGGGTTTTTGGGCAAAAGCCTCCTCGAGCGCGCTCTCGTCGCCCTGGTCGACGAAGGCCGCCCGGAAATGGCCCTTGTCGCGCCGCGCCGCGATCAGCCGATAGGTGCCGCCGTAGCAATCATGTGGCGCGATCAGGAGGTCGTCCCGCCCCAGCGTCGAGAGCACGAGGTCGACGGCCGCCATGCCGGACGCGACGACGACCGCTCCCGCCCCGCCTTCGAGCTTGGCGATCGTGTCGGCGAGGAGATTGCGGCTCGGATTGCCCAGGCGCGTGTAGTCAAAGGCGCGCGGCCGCTCGAACCCTTCAAACGCGAAGGTGGTGGAGAGGACCAGCGGTGGGGTGACGGCCCCGAAGGCCACATCGGACGCGATCCCATTCGCAACCGCGACGGTTTGGCGAGCTCTGCTCTGGGTCATAATCCACCTTGATCGTCGTGGTCGGAGCTCGGCGCCGCCAGCCCCGGCGGGCCTCCAAGTCGACAAGGTGTACTATAAAAAGAACGCCGTCAGCTCAAATCGGAGCGCGACAGGGTGCCGAGCGTTATGCCGCTGCTGGTGTGTCGTTCTTTATGGCGGACAGTCCTCCGGCCCGCCAGGGCTCGCTAGGCGTTGCCGGACCTCCTCGCGGGCCTTCGGCGTGCGTAAAGGCGAGGCGATCAGGGAAAGCGAGCGCGCGGCCGATCTGTCTCCGGTGGCGACTGATCGGGGAGGGGGCACCGATGCCCGGAGCTGCTCGCGGGCAGCCGCTTCCACTCAGCTGGCGGCAGGAACAGAGACGCCCCGCGCGGCCCGGCCCGATCTGGAAGGGCCGTCCTAACCACGCAACGTGCAGCGGCTGTTCGCCACGGACGTTTCTAAGCGTTGCTCGCTCGGGCGATCGAAGCTCGACGCGCCCGCTGGAAGCGGCGGGGCTATGAAGGTTGGAGGGCAGGAGACCTCCCGCTTCGGTTGAATCGCGTCATCATCTCGCGTCCTGTCTGCACGGGACACCACCTTCGGCCCCGGGCTTCGGCTCGGGGCCTTCTCGTTCACGGCTCGTGCCCGCTCGACCTCGCGCGGGCCTCCTGAGGCCCTCCGCTCTCGTAGAGCCGAGTGCGCCCGCGCCGATGCTACGCGGCGCGTGGAGCGCGGTTCCAGACTTCTGCGTCAGCAGGCCAAGCGGCCGTTCTGATTGGAGATCGGCCTTCCGCCGCACCGGCGGAGACTGATCTGGGAAGGCGTGAAGTCGCCTCGCCGGTCTTTGCACATGGCACGGAGCATCGGCCCGTCCTGTTCGATCCTGCGGCAAGAGCCATAGAAGCTGCCGCGCGCGCGAGCTCCGCCGTAGCCCCCATCACCCCGGCCGCCGTATCCCGGACCACCATACTGCGCGAAGCTCGGCGAGCTGAGGCCGACCATCGCGAGGCAGAGGGCGACGGCTGAAATCTTGTTCATCAAAGGCTCCCAATACGGCGCTCGACAAGGCGTGTTGCCCGCTGAGCTCGACCGTATCTGCAACCTCTAAAGCGTCACAACGATCCAGGCCGACGCGCGGCCCGCTTTGTGAGACGCCTATGTGGGATGGAGAGCTCGGGAAATCGCTTCGGCGGGGCTGAAACCCTTGTAACGCTTGAGTTTCAGCGGCTGGCGCTCCCAAGGGGACTCGAACCCCTGTTTTCGCCGTGAGAGGGCGACGTCCTAGACCGCTAGACGATGGGAGCTGTCCGGCCGGTCGGGCTCGTATACTGACCGACTCGGCGGGCGACAAGCCCGTATTGGCAATTTTGCCAGCTTAATCGCCACAGCCCCGCGGTTGATGTTCGGCGGGGCGGAATCCGAGCGCTTGGGCGGGCGGATGCCGCCGCGATACAACGGCGGGATCGGACCT
This sequence comes from Enterovirga sp., assembly GCA_028290385.1. Taxonomy (GTDB): domain Bacteria; phylum Pseudomonadota; class Alphaproteobacteria; order Rhizobiales; family Beijerinckiaceae; genus Enterovirga. The sequence goes on along the minus strand of JAQGJZ010000270.1, from coordinate 2,991 downwards.
CGGGACGAACCCATGCAGCCCTTCACCTTCCAGACCTCGCCCAACATCCTGTTCGAGACCGGTGCGGCGGGGCGGATCGCCGAGATCGTGGCCGGGTTCGGGGCGAAGCGGGTGATGCTGGTCACCGACGGTGGCGTGCGCGGGGCGGGGCTGACGCGGGATGCCGAGCGCGCGCTCGCCGGCGCGGGCCTGACCCTCACGGTGTTCGAGGAGGTGGTGGCCGATCCGCCCGCGGCCGTGGTGGAGCGCGCCGCCGCCCAAGCGCGCGGGGAAGGTGCGGAGCTCGTCCTCGCCATCGGCGGCGGGAGCGCGCTCGATACGGCGAAGCTGGTCGCCTATCTGGCCGTGAACGACGAGCCGCTCGAGGCCCTCTACGGGGTTGGGCTGGCGAAGGGGACGCGGCTGCCACTGGTGCTCGTGCCGACGACGGCCGGAACGGGGTCGGAGGTGACGCCGATCGCCATCGTGACGACGCCCAGCACCGAGAAAAAGGGCGTGGTCGCCCCGCGGCTCCTGCCCGACTGGGCGATCCTCGATCCGGAGCTGACTCTGGGGCTCCCGCCTCACGTCACCGCCGCGACCGGCATCGACGCCATGGTCCACGCGATCGAGGCCTTTACGAGCCGGCACAAGAAGAACCCGATCTCGGACCAGCTCGCCCGCCAGGCGCTGGCGCTGCTCTCGGGGAACATCCGCACCGCGTGCCAGAACGGCGGCGACCTGGAAGCCCGCTCGGCGATGCTGCTCGGCTCGATGCTCGCCGGGATGGCGTTTGCGAACGCGCCGGTCGCGGCCGTGCACGCGCTGGCCTATCCGATCGGGGCGCTGTTCCATGTGCCGCACGGGCTGTCGAACGCGCTCGTGCTGACCGGCGTGATGCGCTTCAACCTCGGCGCGCCGGAGGCGGAGGTGGCCTATGCCGAGCTCGCCCCCATTCTGGACCCGGCCGCGGGCGGCCTGAAGAGCGCGGAGGCAGCTGCCCGGTTTGTCGCCTGCCTGGAGGCGATCTGTCGTGATTGCGGCGTGCCGCGATCGCTGTCCGACGTCGGCGTGAGCGAGGCGGACCTGCCTCGCCTCGCCACCGACGCGATGAAGCAGACCCGCCTGTTGGTGAACAACCCGCGCGAGCTGACCCGCGCGGATGCCTTTGCGATCTACGCGGAGGCCCTCGACGGAATACCGCGACGGGCCTCCTGAGCTCGGGAGCGTTACGCTCCCGTGGCTCTCTGCAGGTGGGGCCAAATCTCCACGAAGCCGCGATAGATCATCTCGCCCGCCACATAGAGGATGATGACAAGGCCGACATACGCGATCCAGCGGTGCTTGGAGAGCAGCCGAGCGATGAAGGTCGCGGCAAGGCCCATGAGGGCGATGGAGAGCGCCAGGCCGAAGACCAGGATCATCGGGTGCTCGCGCGCCGCACCCGCGACCGCGAGCACGTTGTCGAGCGACATCGACACGTCCGCAATGACGATCTGCCAGGCCGCCTGGGCGAAGCTCTTCTTCGGTGCGGTTACCTCGGTCGGCCGACCGGTCGCGTCGTCCAGCGCGTCGGCTGCCTCATGCTCCTCATGATGGCCGGTGTGCAGCTCGCGCCACATCTTCCAGCACACCCAGAGCAGGAGCACGCCACCGGCGAACAGGAGCCCGACGATCTGCAGGAGCTGGGTGGTGACGGCCGCAAACCCGATCCGCAGCACGGTCGCCGCGATGATGCCGATCAGGATCGCCTTCTTGCGCTGCTCGACGGGCAGCCCGGCTGCGGCAAGCCCGATGACGATCGCATTGTCGCCGGCAAGAACCAGGTCAATCATGATGACCTGTAGGAGCGCGGTTAGCGCCTCCGATGTCAGCAGCTCACTCACAGCCCCTCCTGAAGCAAATCTTGGCGCCCCGCGCCTATCGCGGAAAGCCGCCCGGAACGGGCGGCGTACAACCTAGTCCAACGGATCGCGCTCCGGGTGCTCCCGGCAGACGCAATCTCGCGACAAGGCATGGCGTCACATGGTTGCGGGCGGCGTGTTCGTCGAGGGGCCGAGCAGGCTCGTCTGTGAGGAGCAAACACGGAGTTGCGCACCGCGGCGGATCGGCAACACTCCCGGTTGCGCCCGGAGCTTCCGGTCGACCCGGGAGACACGCTGCGCCTCAGGCCGGCCCGTCGCCCCCGGCCGGGGCCGGCATGATGGTCCCGCGGCACTCGCCGAAGCCGATCGAGGGACGGCCCGCCCGGACCCCGCGCGCCTTCAGGATCACGGTGTCGCCATCCTCCAGGAAGCGGCGCGTCTCGCCGGACGGGAGCTCGACAGGCTTGCGGCCGCCGTTCGTGGTTTCGAGCAGGCTGCCGAAGCCGCTGTCCTCCGGGGCGGAGATGGTGCCCGTCCCGAGGAGGTCGCCCGGCTGCAGGTTGCAGCCGCCGCTGGCGTGATGCGTGAGGAGCTGCGCCGCCGTCCAATACATGTGCCGCGCATTGGATCGGGCGAGGCGATGCGGGGGGAGCCCCTTCGCCTTCATGGCGGGCGTTTCCAGCAGCACCTCCAGCTCGATGTCGAGCGCGCCGCCGCTCTGGTCGGCCGCATCGAGGAGATAGGGCATCGGCGCGGGGTCGCCCTCCGGCCTGTCGGCTTGCGACACCCGGAAGGGCGCCAGCGCTTCCGGCGTGACGATCCAGGGCGAGACCGTGGTGGCGAAGTTCTTGGCCAGGAACGGGCCGAGCGGCTGGTATTCCCAGCCTTGGATATCGCGCGCCGACCAGTCGTTGAGCAGGCAGAACCCGGCGATGCGGTCCGCCGCCGCGCCGATCGGAACCGGCTCGCCGAGCGCGTTCCCGGTCCCGACCCAGATGCCCATCTCCAGCTCGTAATCGAGGTTGCGCGACGGGCCGAAGCTCGGGACGGTGGCGGAGCCGGGCTTGCGCTGGCCGTTCGGCCGCCGCACCGGCGTGCCCGAGGGCACGATCGAGGATGCGCGCCCGTGATAACCGATGGGCACGTA
>JAQGJZ010000269.1 GCA_028290385.1 Enterovirga sp. | reverse complement strand
ACCGCGGCAGGACGGGGCGCCAGGGCGTAGGCGGCGCTGCCCCCTCCGCCACCACCGCCGCCGCCCGGAAGCGGCATCGGCTGGCTTGCCGGCGGCAGCGAGAGCGGCTGGCCGGACTGGAGCTGCCGCAGGGCCTCGTCGGGAGTCGGCAGGTCGGCCGCATAAGCAAGGCGGACCAGTGCCATCTCGGCCGCCGCGAGCGGGCGCTGCGAGGCCCCGACCTCCGGGGCCGCCTTGGACAGGATCTGCCAGGCGCGGGACAGCGTGCGGACGGACAGCGCCCGGGCGAAATCCGAGCCGCGGATGCGCTCGGCCTCCGTCAGGGCCGGGTCCTTGGCGGCGTCGGGCGCCAGCTTCATGCGGGTGACAAGATGCGTGAAGGTCGCCAGATCCGCGATGATCTGGGCCGGGTCGGCGCCGCTCTCCCAGCCGGAGCGCAGGATCGCGAAGGTTTGCGGCACGTCCCCGCGCATCACCGCCTCGAACAGGTCGATGATCTGGTTGCGGTCGGCGAGGCCGAGCATGTCGCGCACGGCATCCGCCGTAACCATCCCGGCCCCGTGCGCCACGGCCTGGTCGAGCAGCGACAGCGAATCGCGCACCGAGCCCTCGGCCGCCCGCGCGATGGTGGCGAGCGCGTCCGGCTCGGCAGACACGTCCTCGGCCCGGCAGATACGCTCCAGATGCGCGACCAGCGTCGCCGATTCGACGCGGCGCAGATCGAAGCGCTGGCACCTGGACAGGATGGTGACCGGGACCTTGCGGATCTCGGTGGTGGCAAAGACGAATTTGGCGTGCGGCGGCGGCTCTTCCAGCGTCTTCAGGAAGGCGTTGAACGCCGCCGTCGACAGCATGTGCACTTCGTCGATGATGTAGACTTTGTAGCGGGCCTGCGCCGGCGAATAGCGCACCGCATCCGTGATCTGGCGGATGTTCTCGACGCCCGTATGCGAGGCGGCATCCATCTCCAGCACGTCGATATGCCGCGATTCCATGATGGCGCGGCAATGCGTGCCGAGCTCCGGCATCTCAATCGTGGGGGCGCCGACGCGGCCCGCGATCTCGTAGTTGAGCGCGCGGGCGAGGATGCGGGCCGTGGTGGTCTTGCCGACGCCGCGCACGCCGGTGAGCATCCAGGCCTGCGGGATGCGGTTAGCCGAAAAGGCGTTGGAGACGGTCCGGACCATCGCCTCCTGGCCGATCAGGTCGGTGAAGGTTTGAGGCCGGTATTTTCGCGCGAGAACCCGGTAGGGCGTGGGCGCGCCAGTCGCCTCGCCGAGGCCGAGGAAGCTCGGCTCGTCCGCCTCCGGCCTGCTGAGCGCGGCATCGCCGCCGGGATTGTCGGTCATGCAACGTTTCTGCGCCGGGCCGGAGCCGGCTGCAACTCGCCCGGCCCTGAACGAGGAGGGCGGCGCAGGGTGGGAGGCTGGACAGAGACCCGCTCGGTCTCGTTAGGGCTGCTTCCTTCCGGATCTGACCCGGTTGGCGAGTGAAACGTCCCCCGCCAACCCCCCGCCGGTCATATGCTGCCTTGCGGGCCGGATGGCAAGATCAGGCGAGCAGCCCCTCGCCGCGGGCGAGCTGCCGCAGGTCCGCCTGCGGACGGGCGCCAATATGCGAGATGACCTCGGCCGCCGCGATCCCGCCGAGACGGGCGCAGTCGCGCGACGAGAGGCCGTGCGAGATCCCGGCCAGGAAGCCCGCCGCAAACAGGTCGCCCGCGCCGGTCGTGTCGACGACAGTCTCGACGGGGCTCGCCGGGACGGATTCGACGCCGTCGCGGCTGACAACCAGCGCGCCCTCGGCGGAGCGCGTGACGATGCCGAGCACGCCCTCCTGCGCCAGGGCGGAGATGGCGTCCTGCTCGTCGGCCGTCTCGTACAGGCTTTTGAGCTCATGAATGTTGGCGAAGAGCAGATCGACGCTGCCGTCGCGGACCAGACCCTTGAACTCCTCCCGGTAGCGATCCACGCAGAACGCGTCGGAGAGCGTCAGGGCCACCTTGTTGCCGGCCGCATGCGCGATGCCGACGGCCTTGCGGAACGCCTCCTTGGCGGCGGCCGGATCCCACAGGTAGCCTTCCAGATAGACGATGCGGGCGGAGCGGAGGGCCGCCTCGTCGAGGTCGTCCGGGCCGAGCGTCTGGCAAGCGCCCAGATAGGTGTTCATGGTCCGCTCCCCGTCGGGCGTGACCAGGATGAAGGAGCGGGCCGTCGCGGCGCCCTGGGTCGCGGGGGCTGTGTCGAAGCGGACCCCGACGGCGTTCAGGTCGTGCGTGAACAGGCGGCCGAGCTCGTCGTCCCGCACCTTGCCCACGAACCCGACCGTGGCCCCGAGCGACGCGGCGCCGACGGCGGTGTTCGCGGCCGAGCCGCCGGACACGATCGTGGCCGGTCCCATGGCGGCGTAAAGAGCCTCGGCCCGTGCCTCGTCGATGAGCTGCATCGAGCCCTTGGCGAGCCCGTGCTCGACCAGGAAGCGCTCGTCGGTCTGCGCGAGCACGTCCACGATCGCGTTGCCGAGCGCCAGGATATCGAGACCGTTCGCCGTCATGGTGGATCCGCGCTGAAGGGAGAGGGCGTGGCCTTCGCACCCGGCCAAAAAGCCGTCAAGCGCCGCCGCCGGCCCGCCGCAGCCTCACATAAAGCGCACCCGCCCCGCCCTGCCGCGGCCCCGCCTCCGTCCAGCCGATGACGATGCGGCGCAGCTCGGGCAATGCCAGCCAGTGCGGGACCATGCGGCGCAGGACGCCGCGATCGCTCGGCCGCAGGTGATCTTCGGGCCGGCCCTTGCCCGTGACCACGAGAACAAGCCGATGCCCCGAGCCCTGGGCCCGCCTGAGAAACCCGACCAGCGCCGCATGCGCCTGGGCCTGCGTCATGCCGTGCAGGTCGATGACGGATTCGGCCCGCACCTGCCCGCGCGACAGCGCCCGGACGGTTTTGGGCTCGAGCGGCGCGAGCGGCGGCAGCGCCGGACGGGTCTGGGCCCGGGGCGGTTCGAGCCGTCTTCCGGGTGCGGGAGCGGGGACCGGCGGCACAGGCACCGCCGGCTCCGGCTCCGCGACCGGGACGGTGCGGCCGGGCAGCGGCTTGATGGATCGTGCCACCTCCGCCCAGAGCCGGCGCTCATCGGCGGTGAGGGGCCGTCGCCGGCCCCGGTTCATGGGGTTTTGGCGGCGGCAGCGGCCGCGTCGGGCCGCGGCCAGAGCACGACAAAGCGCACGTCGTGCCTCACGAGCCCGGCCCTGAGCCCCGCCTCGGGCCCGGAGCCAAAGAACAGATCGCCGCGCGCCGGGCCTTTGATCGCGCTGCCGGTATCCTGCGCGATGCTGAGCCGCCGCAACGGAACCGTGCCGCCGCCCGGCTCGGGCAACTCGCCCTCGAGCCAGACCGGCAGGCCGAAGCTCCACAGCTCGCGGTCGACCGCGAGCGTCCGGCCGGCCGACACCGGCACGCCGGCGGCGCCGAGCGGGCCGTCCGCGGGATCGAGCTCGTCGGCGAGGCGGAAGAACACATAGGAGCGGTTGCGCCGGAGCAGTTCCCGCGCCTCCGCGGGATTGTCGCGCAGCCAGGACGTCAGCACGTCCGCGGTCATGTCCGCGGGCTGGATGCCGAGTTTTTGGACGAGCAGGCGGGCCACGGACGTGTAGGGCAGGCCGTTCTTCCCGGCATAGCCGACACGCACCGCCTTCCCGTCCGAAAGCCTGAGCCGTGCCGAGCCCTGGACCTGGATGATGAACAGGTCGACCCCGTCGCGCACGAAGGCGACGGGCCGCGTGCGGTCCGCAATGGCCCCGTCCTCGATGGCGGCGCGGTCGGGATAGGGTTCGAGCCCGGCCGGGGTGCGACGCGCGGCCGTGGCGCCGGCTGGGAGGTTCGGGATGACCTCACCCGGCTCCAGCGTCACGAGGTCGTCCGGCGGCGCGAGCAGCGGGACGGGGAACTCCGCACTCGGTTCGAGCGCGCCGCGGAATTCCGGCTCGTAATAGCCGGTCAGAAAGCCGCGTCCGCCCGGGACCAGCACCTCGAAGGGCGTGAAGCGGCGCTCGAAGAACGCGCGGGCGGCCTCGCGGTCGGGGCCCTGCGCCAGCGCGTCCCGGCAGGCGGCTTGCAGCCCGTCCGGGGCAGGACGGGCGGTGCCGCCCGCCCGCGTCCCCTCGGCGATTGCCGGGCAGGTCTTTCGGAAGGCGCGGAAAGCCGCCGCGTGGTCGTCCTCGCGCCAGCCGGGGAGCGAGTCGAAGCTGCGGGGCGCGAATTCGGCGCCCGGAATGGCCGGCTGCGCAACAGCCGAGCCGCCGGCGGAAACGGAGGCGAGAAGAAGGGCGAGCGAGACGCCGACCC
>JAQGJZ010000216.1 GCA_028290385.1 Enterovirga sp. | reverse complement strand
GCAGACCCAGGTGGGGAGCGACAGCAACTCCGTGCTGAACGTCCTCGGCAACCAGAACACCCTCACGGCCGCCCAGACCGGGGACCGCAACAGCTACACGCTCAACGTCGGCGGCTCGAACAACACCATTGCGTATGCCCAGACCGGGAATGACCTGTCGTTCGGCTTGAAGGTGCTCGGCCAGGGGGCTAACATTTCCATCGCGCAGACCCCGTCGACAGGGCCGAGCGCGGCATTCAGTCCTTCACAGATGCCGACGTTCTTGGCACCGGGAACGCGCCGCTAGTTCAGCGGAAACCGGGATGGGCGCGGCTGCACAGGCAGTGGCCGCAATGCCACATTCGACTGCCGAATCTGACGCCAGGCCAAGCAGAACGGCCCTGAGCGATTGTTCCTTAGCAGTTCCCCTGGCATAGCCCGAGACTAGAACTGTCTGACTCGACTGCGTGGATTGGAGAACGCCGTGCCTCGTCGCCTTTGCCTCGCGTCAGCCGCCGTTCTCACCATGATGGCTCCGGCTGCGGCGAGCCCGCTCACCTATCAGCCCACCAATCCATCCTTCGGCGGATCGCCCCTGAACGGCTCCTGGCTCCTGCAGCAAGGGACCTCTCAGAACATCTACATCCGCGAAAAAGCGGCCTCGGCAGCATTGCAGCAGCGGATCGAGCAGGCCCAGCAGACGGCGACGGCCACGTCCCCGGCGAACAACTTCGCCGCCATTATCAACGCGCGCCTGCTCGCCGCGGTCGCGGACCGGATCACCAACGCGATCTTTGGCGAAAACGCGCAGCAGAGCGGCGTCTTTGTCGTTCAAGGCACGACGATCAGCTTCCAGCGAATCGAGGCCAATGTGCAAATCACCGTGAATGACGGCAGCACGACATCGACCGTCACGGTGCCGGTCGGATTTTAGGTTAACCTTAACTTAAAGGCTTGCACTCGGCAAGCAAAGAGCCGCCGTCATGCGGCCACGAACAAGTCTGGCGGGCAACTCACGGATGATCACGAGACTTTTCGCGCAGGTCGTCTTAGGCGCCGCGCTCTGCTTGACCCTTGCCGCCTGCGAGACCGTGCCGGGCGAGCGCGAGCCGTTCGCCGATCCGCCGCAGGTCACCCCGTCCTCGCCCACTGGGGTCAGCCTCGAGTCGCTGCCGCCACCGAAGCGGGCGATCGATATTGCCCTCTACGCGTTCCCTGACCTCACGGGCCAGAATAAACCGAGCGACAATTTCGCCGAATATTCCCGGGCCGTGACCCAGGGCGGCGCTGCCTTCGTGGTCGACGCGCTGAAGCGAGCAGGCGGCGGCAAGTGGTTCAACGTCGTCGAGCGCGGCGGATTGCAGGCGCTTCTCCAGGAGCGTCAGCTCATCCGCGCGACGCGGCAGGAGTACCAGGGCACGAATGCCGCGCCGCTCCCGCCTCTGCGCTTCGCCGGCCTGATCCTAGAAGGCGGCATCCTTGCCTACGACGCCAACAACGTCACGGGCGGCTTCGGCGCGCGCTATCTCGGCATCGGGGCTGACACGAAATATCGGCGGGACGTGGTGACCGTGGCTTTGCGCGTGGTGTCCGTCCAGAGCGGGCAGGTGCTGCTCAGCACCACGACGACCAAGACGATCTTCTCCGTCCTGCTCTCCGGCAACATCTACAAGTTCGTGTCTCTCGATCGCATTCTGGAGAGCGAGACGGGCATCTCCAAGAACGAGCCGACCCAGTTCGCTGTCCGGGAGGCGATCGAGTTGGCGATCTACGCTCTCGTCATGGAAGGCGTCGAGAAGAACCTCTGGAGCTTCGCTCAAGCGGGCAAGGGGACGCCGCACGTCGAGCGCTATCGGGCGGCTCGCCCGTTGCGCATGAAGGCCGAAATGCCCGCAGGCGAGAAGAACGCGGCGCTTGCGGAGGCCGAGGCGCGAGCGCCGAGCGGAGACGGCGCAAACGCCTTGCTCGCCGCGCTCACGTCCGGCACGGCGCCGTCAGCTCCCGCGGCGGCTGACGCCCCTCAGTAAGCTCGCTCCGAGTTCAATCGACCAGTCGTCGGACGGATACCGCACATGACCCGAGCGCCTTTAGTCGTGCTTGTCGGCCTTCTTATCGCGTTCGGCGTGTCCGGCTGCCTCACGCCCTTCGGCGACGGCCCCCGCGTCGCAATCGTTCGCGACCTCTCGCATGTGGCAGGCTGCGAGTTCCGCGGCACCGTGAGCCCGCCCCGTGTTCAAGCGGGGTTGCGGATCGCCAGCGGGCACGGCGCCTACATCGAGGAGATCAAAAGGCGGGCAGCCGCTCTCGGCGGAACGCACCTATACCTGCTGAATGAAGCCGCCGGATGGGGCGCGGCTTCGGCCCTTGGTACCGCCTACCGCTGCGTATCCTGACGGTTTGTAGCCCGGGAGCCCGTCCACGGGCCGGCGGGTGTGGCGGTGCGGACCAAGCCGCCGAGGCCGGCCGAAGCGCCGGTGACGGCGGCCGGCTCGGAGCCGCGACTGCGTTCCGTCGAACCAGACCTTGCGCGCGTTCAGGATGCCGTACGCGGAGCCGGGCCCCAGGGCCCCGTCATACCGGTCGAGGCGCCCTGCCCTCGCGCCGGCGTTATGGGTTCGCCGCCTGTCCGGCGCCAGGCCGCGCGGCGTGCCTGTTGGCAAACGCCGCAATCTCTCCCGCAACCCGATCCGGGATCTCGGTAAGAATCCCGTTCTTCAGCCCCTCGAAGATCACGAGTTCGGGGCGGGGCAGCATCGCGGCCGTGGCCCGTGCCGTTTCCGCCGACGCGCCGCGGGCGAACTCGCCCGTCATGACGAGTGTCGGCACGGCGATCCGTCCCAGCCACGGCGCCATCTCGGTCCGCGTGTAGAGTTCGTAGGTGCGGATAAACACGTCCTCGTCGATCCCGGTGACCTGCGCCAGCCGCTCCTGCAGGGCGCCCGGATGAGCCTGCACGAAGGCGTCCCGGTACCAGAAGGCGACGAGCTTCCCCATCGTCCGCGCGACGCCCTGCGACCTGAGCGTTGCGATCAGTTGCCGGCCGGCATCCAGTTCGGCTTCGGTCCGGCTCGCAGGTGCCGCGAGGAGGCCCAGAGCGCTCACCCGCTCCGGATGCGCCACGGCGTAAGCCGCGGCGATGAACGCGCCGAGCGAATGGCCGATGAAACAGGCCCGCTCCAACCCGACCTTCGCCCTGACACGCTCCAGGTCCTCGACAAACAATCCGATCGGCACGTCACCGGCCGGCAAGGTCGCCCCGCCGTGTCCCGGCAAGTCGTACGACACGCATGTGAAGCGGTCGCGGAGGTGAGCGATGGTTCCCTCCCAGGTCTCGTGCGTCGAGCCGTTCCCGTGCACGAAGACGATGGGCGGGCCGTTGCCCTGGACCAGTTCCATGGCGCGACGCGGCCTCAGATCGCGGGCTTGTGGTCGACTGCGACGCGCAGGTTCCGCTGGACGAGGTCCGTCCGCGCCAGCAGCGGGAGGATCTTGCTCCGCAGGCCGAGCAGGGCGCTCGGCCATTTCGTCCCGATCGCGCCATACAGGTAGGACATGCGCTGCGTCCTGAGCACGTAGGGCCGCTCGGCCGCTTCCCACGCCTTGAGGGCCGCCGGAACGTCGTTTGTGCCCGAGACCGCGCGCGCCAGAACAACCGCGTTCACGATCGCCACGCAGGCGCCCTGGC
>JAQGJZ010000209.1 GCA_028290385.1 Enterovirga sp. | reverse complement strand
TTGGCGTTCGGGTTCTTGCGGGCGTCCGGCCCGAAGGTCATGAACGTGCCCTCGGCGCCGGGACCCGCGATCTGGACGAACTCCTTGTCCGTGATGCCGTCACCCGACATCATCGGGGCCTTCAGGCCCTGGTCGCGCATCTGGCGGATGATGAGGCCCGCCTCCGTGTGCAGGCCGCCGAAATAAACGACGTCGACGTTCTGCTGCTTCAGCTTGGAAACGAGCGCCGAATAATCCTTCTCGCCCGTGTTGATGCCCTCGTACATGGCGGCCTTGAGGCCCTTGGCTTCCATGGCCTTCTGGGTCTCGTCCGCCAGCCCCTTGCCGTAGGGGGTCTTGTCGTGGATGACCGCGACCTTCTTCCCCTTGAAGTTGGTGGCGAGGTAGTTGCCCGCGACGGCGCCCTGCTGGTCGTCCCGGCCGCAGGTGCGGAACGTGTTCCACATCTTGCGCTCGGTGAATTTGGGGTTGGTCGAGGCCGGGGTGATCTGGATCATCCCGGATTCCTGGTAGACGTCCGACGCCGGGATGGAGACGCCCGAATTGAAGTGGCCCACGACCCACTTCACGCCGTCGGCCGCGAACTTGTTGGCGAGGGACACGCCCTGCTTGGGATCGGACGCGTCGTCGCCGACCTGGATGGCGATCTTCTGGCCCATCACGCCGCCCTTGGCGTTGATGTCCTCGACCGCCTGTTCCGCGCCGTTCTTGAGCTGCGCCCCGAATGCGGCGTTGGCCCCCGTGATCGGGCCGGCAACGCCGAGCTTGATCTGCGCCTGGGCGGCGCCGGTCACCGCGAGGCCGAAGCCGAGCGCGAGGCCGGTCAACAATCCTGTCTTCATTGCCACGTTCTCCCCTGAAGGTCGTGTGGGCCGGATCCGCCATCCGGCGCCGGCGGTTATTCCGCCGTCTGCAACAATCTTGCCGCTTTCCCTGCCGTTGTCACCGGGGGCGGGGTGAGCAAAAGGTCGTCAGGCCTGCGCCTTCTCGCGCCAGGAGAGGGGGCCGGCGCGCTCGTAGAGCCAGCCGTATTGGCGCGTCATCTGGCGGGCCCGGACATAGCGGTAGCCGAGCCAGGCGATGCCGGCCACGGCGACGAGGTCGACGAGGTAGAAGTGCAGGCTGAGGAAGGTGCCCTCGAACAGGGCGAAATGGATGAACCGCACCGCGAGGGCGAGCGGCAGCGACCAGACGAAGACCTGCCAGAGCGGCCGCCAGGTCAGCGCCAGCGCCCGCCCGGTCATCCAGGCCGCCCAACCGCCGAGCACGATCGTGACCAGGATGAACAGCCAGGCGGAGGGTTCTTCGTAGAGGATGCCTTGCATGGTCAGGAGGCCGCCCGCTTCGCCAGGAGGTGGTGGCGCAGGATCGCGTTCACCTGCTGCTCCAGGTCCACGCTCGCTCGGCCCAATTCCGCGGCCACGTCCGGCTCCAAGCGGACCACGGTCCGCTCCTGTCCCTCGGCTTCAGCCCAGAAGGCGTCGTCAAGGGCCGGGTGGTCCGGGTCGGAGACGGCAGCCGCCTCGATCTCCGCTTCGGTGAGTCGCGCGAGGCGCTCCCAATCCGTTCGGCTCGCGACCGGGCGAGTTTCCCCGTTTTCCAGCAATTCGCCAATCGTTCCGTCGGGCAGGGGCTTGAAGGTCATCGCAACGCTCGTTCGGCGTAGAAGGTGCGCTCGCGCCGGCTCGAAGGCCAGGCGGTGATCAGCCACGTCACCTCGCCGCGAAGCGTGTAGACCAGCGTGAACACGCGGCCACGCACTTCGCCGACCGTGACGCGGCGGACCTCGCCATAGTCTCTCCGGCGGTCCTCGAAGTCGAGCCGGGCGCCATCGTCGAAGATCGGCAAGAGGCTGAGCAGGTCGAGCCCGCGCTCGGCGATGAGCCATTCCCGCTTGTGCGGGTCGCAGTCGAACAGGCGCGACTGCGAGCCCCCCGTCAATGCCGGCCGCCCTCCAGGTAGGCGGCCTGCACCTGCGGATCAGGCAGGTGCTCCCGGCCGGTCCCGGTCATGTTGATAGTGCCCGTGACCTTCACGTAGGCCCGGTGGGCGAGCTTGAGCGCGTGGTACGCGTTCTGCTCCACCAGGAAGACGGTCATCCCGTCGCGCTCGTTCAGCTCGCGGATCACGGAGAAGATCTGCTTCACGATCAGCGGCGCCAGCCCGAGCGAGGGCTCGTCCAGCAGCAAGAGGCGCGGGCGCGCCATCAAGGCGCGGGCGATCGCCAGCATCTGCTGCTCGCCGCCGGACATCGTCCCGCCGCGCTGGTGCAGCCGTTCCTTCAGCCGCGGAAAGATCGCGAGCATGCGCTCGAGGTCGTCCGAGAAGTGGGCGAAGTTGTCGAGCGTCGCCCCCATCTGGAGGTTCTCGTAGACGGTCATGCGCGGAAAGATGCGCCGCCCTTCGGGGGATTGCGCGATGCGCAGGCGCGCGATCTCGTGGGTGGCGAGGTCCGTGATGTCCCGCCCGTCGAACGTGATCCGGCCCCGGCGTGCCCTCGGGTTGCCGCAGACCGTCATCATCAGGGTCGACTTGCCGGCCCCGTTCGCGCCGATCAGCGTGACGATCTCGCCCTCGTGCACATCGAGATCGACCCCTTTCAGGGCGATGATGTTGCCGTAATAGGTCTCGACCCCGCGCACGGAGAGCAGCGGGGCCTTGCGGGCCGTCTCGGCGGCCCGGGTCTCTTCCACGAGCACGTTGATGCCGGCGACGCTCATGCCGTGAGCTCCACGCCGA
>JAQGJZ010000162.1 GCA_028290385.1 Enterovirga sp. | reverse complement strand
GAAAATCCCTCCCCAACGCGGTTGGCGAGGTGCGGGAGGCCGTCGACTTTCTCCGCTTCTACGCGGCGGAAGCTCTGCGGGTGCTCGGGTCGGAGCACCGTCCGGCGCTCGGGCCCATCCTGTGCATCTCGCCCTGGAATTTCCCGCTCGCGATCTTCACGGGCCAGGTCGCGGCGGCCCTTGCGGCCGGCAATCCGGTGCTCGCCAAGCCTGCCGAAGAGACGCCCCTCGTCGCGGCCGAAGCGGTGCGCATCCTCCAAGCATCCGGCATCCCGGAGGACGCTCTTCAACTCGTGCCGGGGGCGGGCGATGTCGGCGCCGCCCTTGTCGCCGATCCGCGCATCATGGGCGTCATGTTCACGGGCTCGACCGAGGTCGCCAAGCTCATCCAGCGTCAGCTGGCCGGCCGCCTGACCCGTGCGGGGCACCCGATCCCGTTTATCGCCGAGACCGGCGGCCTGAACGCGCTCGTTGTGGATTCCTCGGCGCTTCCCGAGCAGGTGGTGGGTGACGTGCTCATGTCCGCCTTCGACTCGGCTGGACAGCGCTGCTCCGCGCTCCGGATCCTCTGCGTGCAGAACGATGCCGCCGACCGCGTGATCACCATGCTCAAGGGCGCGATGGATGAGCTCACGCTCGGCTGCCCGGACAGGCTGGCGACCGATGTCGGGCCGGTGATCTCGCTCGACGCGCGGGAGAACATCCTCCGGCATGTCGAGGCCATGCGGGCCCGCGGCCACGCGGTTCACCAGCTGTCCCGGCCGCCGGGCTCCGAACACGGCACCTTCGTGCCGCCGACCTTGATCGAGATTTCGGCGATCGCCGATGTCGAGCGCGAGGTCTTCGGCCCGGTGCTCCACGTCCTGCGGTTCCAGCGCGACGACCTCGACCGCCTGATCCGCGACGTGAACGCCAGCGGCTACGGCCTCACCTTCGGGCTGCATACGCGGATCGACGAAACCGTGTCCCGGGTCGTGAGCCGCATCGAGGCCGGCAACGTGTACGTGAACCGCAACATCATCGGGGCGGTCGTCGGCGTGCAGCCTTTTGGCGGCTCCGGCCTGTCGGGCACCGGCCCGAAGGCAGGCGGGCCGCTCTATCTCCGGCGCCTGCTCTCGAGGCCGCCCCAGGGAGCCGCCCCGGACACAAAGGCGACCTCCGCCGCGCTCGCGCCCGCGCACCTGTATGCGGATTGGCTGCGCGAGACCGGCCGCGAGCAGGAAGCCGAGCGGGTGCTCGGCTATCTGTCGCGCTCGGCGCTCGGGGCGGAGATCGAGCTGGGCGGCCCGGTCGGCGAACGGAACATCTATGCGCTCCGGCCGCGGGGCCGGGTCGCAGCCTGCGGCAGCAGCGAGCGCACGCTCCTGATCCAGCTCGGCGCCATCCTGGCGACTGGCAATCTGGCCGCGGTCGCACCCGACGCACCTGCAGCGCGCGTCCTGCGGGATCTGCCGGCCTCGCTCAAGGCCCATCTCGTGACGGAGCCGGACCCCGCCCGCGCGGCCGGAATCCGGGCGCTGCTCGCGGACGCTGAAGGCGCGGACCTGATCGCGCTGCAGACGCGTGTCGCCGAGCGCGAGGGTCCGATCCTCGCCGTCCAGTCGCTCACCGCGGAGGCGTTGGCGGCTGGCGAGGATTACGACCTCGCCCCGCTTCTGGAGGAGGTCTCCATCTCCACCAACACCGCGGCGGCTGGCGGAAACGCGAGCCTGATGGCGATCGGATAACACCTCTCGACGCCGCCGCCCGCGGGCATGAGACTGCTCGTGTGCCCGCGAGGCGCGTTGCGGTCGCACAGGCGGCGGCGCCGTCGCGTGGCTGCAGGCAGCGTGCGGGAGGCGACATGGCGGCTGATCAGGTCGGGAGCGGGCAGCGGCATGCGGGTCGGGCGAAGCCGCTCGCGGGCGTTCGGGTGCTCGACGTCTCGCGGCTCGCACCGGGGCCCTACAGCACGATGCTGCTCGCTGACATGGGCGCCGAGGTCATCGTGGTCGGCGGCGGCACTGGAAGCCTTCCCATCCCGGCGCTCGCGCGCGGCAAGCGCTTCATCAGCCTCGATCTGAAAAGCCCCGAGGGCCACGAGGCTTTTGTCGGGCTGGTGAAGAGGTCCGATGTGCTGGTGGAGGGCTATCGCCCGGGCGTGATGAAGCGCCTTCGGCTCGATTACGAGACGCTGCGCGAGGTCAACCCACGCCTGATCTATTGCGCCCTGACGGGCTACGGCCAGACCGGGCCGCTGTCCCAGGAGGCCGGGCACGATCTCAATTACGCCGCGATCTCGGGTGCGCTCGGCGCCTTCGGGCCAGCCGATGGCGTGCCGTCCTTTCCGCTGAACCTGCTCGCCGATTTTGCCGGCGGCAGCCTGTTCGCGACGGTCGGCATCCTGTCGGCGCTCTACATGCGCCAGCACACCGGCACCGGCCAGTATATCGACGCCGCCATGGTGGACGGCTGCATGTCGCTGATGGCGATGCATTATCCCGATTGGGGCCAGCCGGTGCTGCGAGCACGCGGCGACGGGCTGCTGGCTGGGAGCGCGCCGTTCTACCGCTGCTATGGCTGCCAGGACGGGCGCCACATCGCGGTGGCCGCGCTCGAACCCCGGTTCTTCGACAATCTCTGGGCCGGGATGGGCTACGAAGACCCAGTCCCCGATCACATGGATCGTGGCGCCTGGCCCGCCATGACCGAGCGCTTCGCGGCAAGGTTCGCGACCAGGCCGCGCGACGAATGGGCCCGGATCTTCGCCGGCCGCGACGCCTGCGTGACGCCGGTGCTGGACCCTGTCGAGGCTCTATCCCACCCGCACAACACGGCGCGTCATCCCGACCTCGCGCCCGAGCGGGTGCCCGTCGTGCCGGGCCTGTCGGGCGCAGCCAGCGCGCCGGGCGAGATCGCCCTGCAGGACGACACGAAGCGCGTTCTGCAGGATCTGGGGCTCTGGTCCGAGCCGCTCGCCGCCTATGCGGAGCGAAGCGCGGCCGAGAGTGGGGCAGGGTTGAAGTGGCCGCCTCTCTGACCCGCCCGGGGTGAAGTCGGCCGGGGCGCGTTCGGGGCCAGCCCGGCGGCATGATGCACCGTCATAGCGCGATGAGAAACGGTCGTTTGCCGCACCCCGGCACGGCCAGTAGAGGCGGCCCAGGCTGGACGCTGTGCCGCCTTGGAGACGCAGATGGCCGACGCATCCCTCCCAAGCATCGACGATGTTGTCGTTGGCTCATCGAGCAATTTCACCAAGACCGTTTCTGAGTCGGACGTCTATCTGTACTCCGGCATCACGGGCGATTTCTCTCCGAACCACGTCAATCATGAGTTCATGAAGGACAGCCGTTACGGGGAGCGCGTCGCGCACGGCACGCTGCTGGTCGGGTTCATGTCGGCCGCGTCCGCCCGGCTGTTCATCGGCCGGACCGTTTCGATGGGCTACGACCGCATCCGCTTCACCGGTCCGGTTCGGTTCGGGGACACGAACTCCACCGACTACACGATCGTGCGCG
>JAQGJZ010000142.1 GCA_028290385.1 Enterovirga sp. | reverse complement strand
ATCCAGGGCCTGCTCGAGCTGCTGCAGGTCCCCTACACGCATTCGGGGGTGCTCGCCTCCGCGCTCGCCATGGACAAGCACAAGGCCAAGGCCGTGATGGCGGCCGCCGGGGTTTCCGTGCCCGATGGTCTGGTGGTGCACAGAAGCCGGGCCGCTGCCGAGCACGTGCTGCCGCCCCCCTACGTCGTCAAACCCGTTAACGAAGGCTCGTCCGTCGGCGTCATCATCGTACGCGAGGAGCGCTCGCACCCGCCGCAGGAGCTGGGCCGCGAGGATTGGGCCCACGGCGAGCAGGTGCTGGTCGAAAAATTCGTTGCGGGACGGGAACTTACCTGTGCCGTGATGGGGGACAGGGCGCTCGGCGTGATCGAGATCCGGCCCGCCTCCGGCCTGTTCTACGACTACGACGCAAAGTACGCCGCGGGGGGGTCCGTCCATGTCCTCCCGGCTGAACTTTCACCGAATATTTACCAACGGGTCCAACAGTTGGCCTTAACGGCGCATCAAGCACTCGGCTGCCGCGGCGTAAGCCGCGCCGACCTTCGGTATGACGACACGCCCGGCGGAACCGGCGCGCTCGTGGTGCTGGAGGTCAATACCCAGCCGGGAATGACGGCAACGTCCTTGGTGCCCGAGATGGCGGCCCACGCGGGTCTCTCGTTCGGTGAGCTTGTGCAATGGATGGTGGAGGACGCGTCCTTGAGCCGCTGACGGCCGGGTTTCCCGGCTCGGCGGCCGGCCGTCCTGCGCCCTATCCCGGGCAAGGCCGCGGCTCGCGCTTCGGGCTTTCGCTCCCGCGGCTCCCGATCTTCCGCCGGCGCCGCCGCTCCTTCGTGGCGGTGCCGCTGGCGCGGCGCCTGCCCCGGCTGACGGGCACGGCCCTCGCCCTCGCCTTCTTTGGCGCGACCGGGATCTACGGCCTCGTTCTCGGCGGCCAGTACGACGCCCTGCGCCAGCAGCACGGCGAGCCGCGCGACATCGCGGCGCGCATCGTCGGGTTCGGGCTCGACAAGATCACCATCTCGGGGATCGCGCAGCTTTCTGAGCGCGAGGTCCTGAAGATCGGCGGCATCTCGCCGCTTCACTCCCTGCCTTTCATGAGCGCGGCCGACATCCGCGAGCGCCTGGAAAAGACGCCGCTCGTGAAGAGCGCCGTCGTCCGCAAGCTGTATCCGAACGAGCTCGCGATCACGCTCGTCGAGCGCGAGCCCTACGCGCTGTGGCAGCTCAACGGCGAGCTGTTCGTGGTCGCGCCGGACGGCACCGTGATCGACCGCATGAGCGATGCGCGCTTCGCCTCGCTGCCGCTGGTCGTCGGCGATCAGGCGAACAAGCGTGCGGCCACCTACGTGGCGCTGCTGGAGGCGGCCGGCCCGCTCCGGTCGCAGATCCGCGCTGGCATGCTCGTGTCCGGCCGGCGCTGGACCCTGAAGATGGAAAACGGCCTGGACGTCCGCCTGCCCGAAGAGAACGCGGCCGAGGCCGTGGCTCGGCTGGCCCGCCTCGAGCGCGAGCAGCACATCCTCGACAAGGATGTGCTCGCGCTCGACCTGCGCATCCCCGACCGCGTGGTCGTGCGGCTGACGGAGGAGGCTGCGGCCGCGCGGGCCGAAGCTGTGAAGAAGCGGCCCCAGCGCGGCGCGAAGGGAGGAGAAATTTGAGCCTGCGCGACCATGGACTGACGCCGCGCCTCAAACCGCTGTCAACGCGTAAGAGCGCGACCCTCTCGGTCCTCGACATCGGCACGAGCAAGATCGTGTGCCTCGTGGCGGAGCTGAAGCCCGTCACGAGCGGCGAAGCGCTGCGCGGACGGACGCATGTCGCCCGCGTGATCGGAATCGGGCACCAGCGTTCCCTCGGCCTGAAGGGCGGCGCCGTCGTCGACCTCGAGGCGGCGGAAACATCCATCCGCCAGGCGATCCATGCGGCGGAGCGCATGGCCCGGGTCGAGATCCAGTCCGTCATCGTCAACCTCACGGGCGGGCGCCTCGCCTCGCACCACTTCGAGGCCGGCGTGCCGGTCCGGGGCGGCATGGTGAGCGCCGCCGACATCCACCGCGTGCTGGAAACCGCGAGCGCGCACACGCTGCGGCCCGGGCGCTCCGTCCTGCACGCCCTGCCGACGGGTTTCTCGCTCGACAGCCAGCGCAACGTCATCGAGCCGGCCGGCATGATCGGCGAGAACCTCGGCGTGGACCTGCACGTCGTCACGGCGGAATCCGCCGCGGCGCGCAACCTCATGCTCGCGGTCGAGCGGAGCCATCTCGGCGTCGAGGCGGTGGTCGCGACCCCGTATGCGTCCGCCCTGTCCGCGCTCGTGGACGACGAAGCCGACATGGGCTGCGCCGTGATCGACCTCGGTGGCGGCACCACCTCCGTCGCGGTCTTCGCCAGCGGGCACCTCGTCCACACGGATGCGGTGGCGGTCGGCGGCCACCACGTCACCATGGACGTCGCCCGCGGGCTGACGACCCGTGTGTCCGCCGCCGAGCGCCTCAAGACGCTCTACGGCGCGGCGATCTCGTCCCCCTCGGACGAGCGCGACATGATTGCCGTGCCGCAGGTCGATGACGACGACGATCGCGAGGTCGCGCATCACGTCCCGAAGGCGCAGCTCGTGCGCATCATCCGGCCGCGGATCGAGGAGATCCTCGAACTGATGCGCGACCGCCTCAGGAATGCCGGCTTCGCGGCCCAGGCCGGCCGGCGCGTCGTGCTGACCGGCGGCGGGAGCCAGCTCGTCGGGCTGCCGGAAGTCGCCCGGCGGATTCTTCAGGGACAGGTCCGGGTCGGCCGGCCTCTCGGGATCAAGGGCCTTCCCGAGGCGGCGCGTGGCCCCGCCTTCTCAACCGCGGTCGGCCTGCTGGTTTATCCGCAGGTCGCCCATGTCGAGCATTTCGAACCACGGAGCCACGGCTTCCTTGCGGGCGGAGGAGCCGAAGGCGGCTACCTGTCCAGGATGGGGCGATGGATCCGGGAGAGTTTCTGAACCTGCCGCGGCGCAAGCCGGGGCGCATCAACGGGGCCGACGAAAAAGGCCAAGAGAGGGCGAGGTCATGATCAATCTGCAAGCCCCGGATATCCGGGAACTCAGGCCACGGATTACGGTATTTGGGGTCGGCGGTGCGGGCGGGAACGCGGTCAATAACATGATCGATTCCGGCCTGATGGGCTGCGAATTCGTCTGTGCAAACACCGATGCCCAGGCGCTCACGTCGTCACGTTGCGAGCGCATCATCCAGATGGGCGTCGGCGTCACGCAGGGCCTCGGCGCCGGCTCGCAGCCGGAAGTCGGCCGCGCTGCGGCGGAAGAGGTTCTGGACGAAATCCGGGACCAGCTCTCCGGCGCTCACATGGCCTTCATCACGGCCGGCATGGGCGGCGGCACCGGCACGGGCGCAGCCCCGGTCATCGCGCGGGCGGCGCGGGACATGGGCATCCTGACGGTCGGCGTCGTCACGAAGCCGTTCCAGTTCGAAGGCCAGCGCCGGATGCGCCTCGCGGAAGCGGGCGTGAACGAGCTGCAGCAATGCGTCGACACCCTGATCGTGATCCCGAACCAGAACCTGTTCCGGGTCGCGAACGAGAAGACCACCTTCGCGGACGCCTTCGCGATGGCCGACCAGGTCCTGTATTCGGGCGTCGCCTGCATCACCGACCTGATGGTCAAGGAAGGCCTCATCAACCTCGACTTCGCCGACGTGCGCGCGATCATGCGCTCGATGGGCAAGGCCATGATGGGCACGGGCGAGGCATCCGGCGAGAAGCGCGCGAACCGCGCTGCGGAAGCCGCGATCGCCAACCCGCTCCTCGACGACGTGTCGATGAAGGGCGCGCGCGGGCTCCTGATCTCGATCACGGGCGGCCGCGACATGACCCTCTACGAGCTCGATGAGGCGGCGACCCGCATCCGCGAGGAGGTCGATCCCGAGGCCAACATCATCCTCGGCGCCACCTTCGACGAAAGCCTGGAAGGCTCGATCCGCGTCTCCGTCGTGGCGACGGGCATCGACCAGCCGGCGCTCGCCGAATCACCGATCTCCGCGACCGAGCAGCGGATCGCGGAAGTGGCCGAGCGCCTCCGGGCCGAGGCTCGCGCCCGCGCAACGCAGATCGTGACCGGCCCGCGCGGCGCCGACGCCGCTCCGGTGGCACCGGCGGAGCCCCCGGCCATGACGCGCGTCGCCGAGCCGGCAAAGCCCGCGGTGCAGCTCCCCGAGCCTGCCCCGATGATGCATGACGATGTCGTGCTGACCCCGGCGCAGCCGAAGGCGGCCAGCTTCGAGGCTTATGCCCAGCCCGAGGCGCAGCCGGAGGTCGAAGCCGCCCCCGCGGCGCCGTTCATCCCGCCGGCTCCCGAGCGCGCCATGCGGCCGACCCGCATGCCGCGGGTCGAGGACCTGCCGGTTCCGGCCCAGAAGCAGCTCCGCGCCGCCCGCGGCGACGGCGACGTGGCCGCGAACGAGCGCAAGTCGCTTCTTCAGCGCCTCGCCACCGTCGGCTTCGGCCGTCGCGAGGAAGGGAACGCGGTTGCGGCTCCTGCCGAGCCGGCGCCGATCGCCCCGGAGCCGGCCCGTCCGGTTGCGCCTCCGTCGGACTACGCGCGCCGTCCGGCTCCCGCTCCGGCCTTCACGCCGGCGAAGGGCAACCTCGACCGGCAGGGACGGGCTCCCGCCCCCCGCCCGGCCGAGGACGACCACCTCGAAATCCCGGCCTTCCTGCGCCGGCAGTCGAGCTGATCGCCTCGCTCCACCCCCCAGCCCCGGACGGAAACGTCCGGGGCTGTTTCGTTACGGACGTGTGTAACAGAGCGTAAGAAAGCGTGATTTGCGTTGAATCCCGCCCTAACTAATGTGCCGCCACATCGCGAGTTGAGGGACAGCGCGCCCCTGCGTTGAGAAACGGGCGCCGTCTACGTGGGGCAACAAACAACGGGCGAGGTCCAGGATCGCTGCGGGACATCCGGTCGCGCAGCGGTGGAATTCGGCCCGAGGTGAACGAATGAAGCAAAGTCAACAGGCCACGCTGGCTGCTCCGGTCTCTCTCTCCGGCATCGGCGTGCACTCGGGCAAACCCGTCAATCTTCACCTTCACCCCGCCCAGGCCAATCACGGCATCGTATTTCTCCGCACCGGGCTGCCCGGCGGCGACGATCGCCTGATCGATGCCCGCAGCCTCGCCGTCACGGCGACGGAGCTCTGCACGGTGATCGGCGACCGGGAAACCGGCGCGGTCGCGACCATCGAACATCTGATGTCCTCCCTGTACGGGCTCGGCATCGACAACCTCCTGGTCGAGATCGACGGCCCCGAGGTTCCGATCTTCGACGGCAGCGCCCAGGCCTTCGTGGAAGCAATCGACGCGGTCGGCATCGTCCAGAACCGCGCCCCGCGCCGGCACCTAAAGGTGCTGCGGACGGTGCGGGTCGAGCTCGGCATCGGCTGGGCCGAGCTTCGCCCGAACCCGCGTTGCTTTCAGGTCGACGTCGAGATCAAGTTCGACAATCCGGTGATCGGCCGCCAGCGGAAGGTGTTGGACCTCTCCCCCGCCGCCTACCGCCAGGACATCGCCCGCGCCCGCACCTTCGGCTTCATCGGCGACGTCGAGAAGCTCTGGAAGGCCGGCTTCGCGCTCGGCGCCTCGCTCGACAACACCGTCGCGATTGGCGAGGGCAAGGTCATCAATCCGGAAGGCCTGCGCTTCGCGGACGAGTTCGTCCGGCACAAGATGCTGGATGCCGTCGGCGACCTGTCGCTCGCCGGCTATCCGCTCGTTGCCACCTACAAGTCCTTCTGCGGCGGGCACCGCCTCAATATCGCCGTCTTGAAAGAGCTTCTCTCGGACCGGGCGAATTACGCGATCGTGGACGGTTCGACGCGACGCGAAGCGGGGCATGCGGAGATGGGAAGCGGCGTTGCCGTTCCCGCATTCGCGCCCGACGTGCACTAGGGTTTCCCCGCCGGGCTGTGGCCCGGAAGCAGCGGCCCCCAGGGTTTTGGGTGCCCAGGCTTGGAGCGGGCGGCCAGGTTCGTGTAAACGCCTGCACAGTGCCGCGGTTCCGTTCGAACGCCAGAGGATTTCCCGAGCATGTCATTCGACTTCGCTGTCACGGTGCGTGAGACACGCGTCGCCATTCGGGCGGTCGCCGTTGTCGCCGCCACCCTGACGCTCGCCGGCTGCGATACGCTCGCCTCGCTGAACCCCTTCGACCAGGGCGAAAAGTACGAGATGAAGATCGTGCCGGACGTCCCGGCCGAGAAGATCTACGACGACGGCCTCGGCCGCATGAAGAGCAGCGACCACGAGGGCGCGGCCAAGAAGTTCGCCCAGCTGAGCAAAAACTATCCGTATTCGGAATGGGCGCGGCGCGGCCTCATCATGGAGGCCTATGCCAATTACGAGGCACAGAAGTGGGAGGACGCGATCACGGCGTCCCGCAGCTATCTGTCCAAGTATCCGAACACCAAGGACGCGGCCTACGCCCAGTACCTGATGGCGATGTCGAACTATAATCAGATCCCGGACGTGACCCGGGATCAGGAGCGTTCGGAGAAGGCCCTCGCGGCCCTTCAGGAACTCGTCCAGAAGTACCCGAGCTCGGAATACGTCTCCGACGCGCGCAACCGCATCCAGATCGCGCGCGACCAGCTCGCCGGCCGCGAGATGGAGGTCGGGCGCTATTATCTCGAGCGCCGCAACTTCCCGGCCGCGATCAACCGCTTCCGCGAGGTCGTGTCGAAGTACCAGACGACGCGGCACGTCGAGGAGGCGCTCCAGCGCCTGACCGAGGCCTACATGGCGCTCGGCATCACGCAGGAGGCGCAGACCGCCGCAGCCGTGCTCGGCCACAACTTCCCCGACAGCCCCTGGTACAAGGATGCCTTTGCGCTGCTCCAGAGCGGTGGCCTCGAGCCGCGCGAAGAGAGCCAGTCCTGGATCAGCAAGGCGTTCCGCGGGATCAAGACTGCGACGCTCGGCCAGTAGGCCGACTTGGCGCGGCGCGGCTGTCTAGGCCGCGCCTCGCCCCGCCTCGAAGACGGGTTCCCATTTCGTTCTTCTTTCGCTAGGCTCCGTCCTGCATGCTCGCGGAGCTCTTGATCCGGGACATCGTCCTGATCGACCGGCTGGATCTCCGGTTCCCGGCCGGCCTTTCCGTGCTCACGGGCGAGACCGGAGCCGGCAAGTCCATCCTCCTCGATGCCTTTTCGCTCGCGCTCGGCGGGCGTGGTGACGGCGCCCTTGTCCGCCAGGGTGAGAGCCGCGGCCAGGTCACGGCCGTGTTCGACGTGCCGGCGGACCACCCCGCCCGTGCGCTGGCCAGGCTCGCGGATCTCGATGTCGACGGCGATCTCATCCTGCGCCGCATCCAGTTCGCCGACGGCCGCACGCGCGCGCTGGTGAACGACCAGCCGGTCAGCGTGCAGGCGCTGCGGGGGATCGGGGCGGCCCTCGTCGAGATCCACGGCCAGCACGACGACCGCGCCATGGTCGACCCGGCGATGCACCGGGACATTCTGGACGCCTATGCGGGCCTGCAGGGCGAGGCCCGTGCCGTGACCGAGGCGGCGCGGCGCGTGCGCGAACTGCGCAGCGAGGTCGCCGCCCAGGAGGTACGGCTGGAGGCGATCCGGCGCGAGGCCGACTACATCGCACACGCCCACGCGGAACTGACCGAACTCGACGCGCAGCCGGGCGAGGAGGAGAGCCTGACCGAGCGCCGGCAGGTCATGATGCAATCGGAGAAGGTCGCGACCGATCTCGCGGACGCGCTGGAGACGGTTTCGGGCCACGCCTCCCCCGTGCCGGCGATCTCGGCCGTGCTGCGGAAATTCGAGCGCCGAGGCGCCCGGCTCGGCCCCCTGCTCGATCCCGCCATGGCGGCGCTGGGCACCGTGCTCGTCGCCCTAGACGAGGCGCGCGCCGCGATCGAGGACACGATCGAGGCGACCGCCTTCGACCAGAACGAGCTCGAGCACGCCGAGGAGCGCCTGTTCAAGCTGCGGGCCGCCTCGCGCAAGTTTTCCGTCCCGGCGGACGAGCTCCCGGCGCTGCGCGAGCGCTTCGCGGCCGATCTCGCCGCGATCGATGCGGGCGAGGACGACCTCACCGCTTTGCGCAGCCAGCTCGCGGCAGCTGACCGAACCTACATCGAAGCCGCCCAGGCGCTGTCGCAGGGGCGGCACGCGGCCGCTGCCGCGCTCGACGAGGCCGTCGCCGGCGAGCTCGCGCCGCTCAAGC
>JAQGJZ010000110.1 GCA_028290385.1 Enterovirga sp. | reverse complement strand
CGGCGATGTTCCTCGAATGCATCAACACGATCCTCGAGATTTGGTCACGTGAGGCGCCCTACAAGATCGAGGGCAAGTACTGGACGGTCTCGACCGAGCGGACGATCCTGGCCGATATCGGCCAGGGGATCCTGCCGAAGCCGCTGCAGCGCCCCCATCCGCCAATCGTCGTCACGGCGGTTGCGCCGTTCTCCAAGGGTGTGACCGAGGCCGCTGCGCGGGGCTGGGAGCCGATCTCGGCGAACTTCCTCATGTCGCCCTGGGTGAAGAGCCACTGGCCGAAATATGTGGAAGGCTGCGAGCGGGGAGGGCGGAAGGCCGATCTCGCGAACTGGCGCGTCGCCCGCAGCGTCTTCGTGGCCGATGACATGGAAACAGCTCGGGCCTACGTGACCGATCCGAAGAGCCCGTATCGGTTCTATTACAGCCAGATGCTGACCAAGATGCGAAAGGCGGGACGGCTGGAGCTGTTCAAGACCAGTCGGGACATGCCCGACGACGAGGTCACGCTCGACTTCGTGTGCGAAAAACTCGTGACGTGGGGCACGCCGGACAAGGTGGCGGACGAACTGCTCGCCTTCCGGGACGAGGTCGGCGAATTCGGCACGATGCTCTATGCGGGCCACGACTGGGCCGACCGGGACCTCGCACGCCGCTCCATGGTGCTTCTTGCGGAGAAGGTCCTGCCGCAGGTGAATGCCGGCGCATCCACGCGCACGGCGGAGGCGGCTGAATGACGATGGTGCAGATTTCCGGCGGCCGGCTGTTCACACGCGTGGACGGGGAGGGCGACAAGCCCTGGCTCGTCCTGTCGAACAGCCTCGGGGCCGACCACACGATGTGGGACGCGCAGATCCCGCTCCTTACGGAGCGCTATCGCGTGATCCGTTACGACACCCGCGGGCACGGGCGCAGCGACGCTCCGCCGGCCCCCTACAGCTTCGACGACCTGATCGGCGATGTTGTTGCGGTCATGGACCGGCACGGCGCGAGCCGGGCGTCCTATATGGGCCTCTCGCTCGGGGGGATGACCGGGCTCGGCCTCGCGCTGAAGCATCCGGATCGTGTGGAGAGGCTCGTCTGCTGCGACGCGCGGGCGGACAATCCCGAACCCTTCGTGAAGAGCTGGGACGACCGCATCGCGATCGTGAACGAGAAGGGGACCGCAGGTCTCGTGGCGGGCACGGTCGAGCGCTGGCTGACGCCGGACTTCAGGTCGGCCCACCCCGAGGAAGAGGCGAAGCTCGCCGCTCAGATCCGCGGCACGAGCGCCGAGGGTTACAAGGGCTGCGCCGCGGCGCTCAAAACCCTCAGCTTTCAGAAAGACCTCGGCCGGCTCACCGTGCCAACGCTCTACATCGACGGCGCGGAGGATTCCGCCGCCCCGATCCCGGCCATGCAGGCCATGGCGGATGCCACTCCTGGCGGCCGCCTGGCGATCGTGCCCGACGCCGCGCACATCGCGAACGTCAACAATCCGCAGGGGTTCGCGGAAGCCCTGAGGGGCTTCCTGATCTGACCTGAGACGGCGGGGGCTTCGGCCTCCGCCGCTGTTCGCTCAGTGCACGCCGAGGAAGCGCGTCAGCGCCGCCGGATCCTTCTCGATCGCGGCCGCTTCCGACTCGAACACCACCTTGCCGGTTTCGAGCACGTAAACCCGATCCGCCACGGCAAGCGCGCTGTAGAGGTTCTGCTCGACGAGCAGGATCGAGAGACCCGCCTTCTTCAGCTGCGCGATGATGCCCTCCAGGTGCTGCACCATGACGGGTGCGAGTCCTTCGGACGGCTCGTCCATCAGCACGAGGTCGGGATCGATCATCAGAGCCCGCGCGACCGCAAGCATCTGCCGCTCACCGCCGGACAGTTCGTTGCCGCGATTGCTCTTGCGCTCGGCGAGGCGCGGGAACAGCCCGAAGGCCTGCTCGACGGTCCAGCCTTCCTTGACGCTGGCTGGCTTCAGCATCGTCAGGTGCTCGGTCACGGTCAGGGACGGGAAGAGGCGCCGGCCCTGGGGCACGAGCGCGATTTTCCGCCTGGCGATCTCGTGCGGCTTCAGGCCAGTCAGAGTCTCGCCGCGCCACGTCACGGAGCCTTTGCGCACCTGCGGCGACGCGAGGCCCATGATCGAGCGGATCAGGCTCGTCTTGCCCATGCCGTTGCGGCCGAGCAGCGCGACGACCTCGCCGTCCCGCACGTTGAGCGAGGCACCGTGCAGAACGTGCGCTTCGCCGTAAAAGCTATGGATGTCCCGGACCTCAAGCATGGTGGCGCGCGCGTCCGAGATAGACGTCCTGGATGTCGGTGTTGGTGCGGATGTCGGCCGGAGCGCCCTCGGCGAGGAAGCGGCCATTGTTGAGGCAGGTCACCCAATCCACCAGCGACAGAACGAGGTCCATGTCGTGCTCGATCAGCACGATGGTGATGTCGGATGGCAGCGAGCGGATCACGTCGGCCACGATCACGCGCTCCGACGGCGACAGCCCGGCAGCCGGCTCGTCGAGGAGCAGCAGCCGGGGATTGGTGGCCAGCGTCATGGCCATTTCGAGCTGACGCTGCTCGCCGTAGGACAGCTCGCGGACGAGCACGTCCGCGCGCCCGACGATCCTGGACAGCCCGAGGGCCCGCTCGGCGCGGTTCTGCTCCTCGCTCGTGAACGCGCCCGATCCGAAGAACGAGAACTTTCGCGAAGCGAGCCCCCGGATCGCAATTTCCATGTTTTGCCGGACCGTGAGGCTCGGGAACAGGTTCGTGATCTGGAAGGTGCGGCTGATCCCCAGTGCCGCGCGGCGGTGGGGTGGCAGGTTCGTGACGTCGCGCCCGTCGAAGGTGATCCGCCCGGAGGTCGGTTTGACGACGCCCGTGATGGCGTTGAACAGCGTCGTCTTTCCGGCGCCGTTAGGCCCGATGATGGCGCGGCGCTCACCGCGTTTAACCGCGAGCGGCACGCCATCGACGGCCTTGAGGCCGCCGAAGCGCACGCCGACATCGTCGAGCTTGAGAAGCACGTCCGTCACCGGGTCTGTCCTTGCCGCAATTGCCCGGTCAGCCCTTCTTCACGCCCTGGAAGTCGCGCGAATAGGGGGGCTGCTTCATGTAGGTGGCCGGGTCGTATTTCCAGAACTGGGAGACCTGCGAATACGTCTCGACAGGCACGTTCCAGTACTTGCCCTCGGCGTTCTTCACGACCTTCCGGACGAACACGTCGTAGATCGGGTTGCCGAACTCGTCGAAGCGGACCGGCTTTCCGAGCGGGCTGTCCGGCAGGTCGGTCTTGAGCACCGTGTCGAGGAACGCGTCGCGCTCGGTGACATTGCCGTTCACGGCCGCGATCGCCTTGGCCACCCACATGGCGCCGACATAGTGCGAGAACGCGTACAGCGAGGGGATCTTGTTGAACTTCGCCGTGTAGGCCTTCACGAAGGCCTGAGTCGCCGGCAGGTCCGCGCCTTCGCAGAAATGCGCGGTGGTGATGATGCCCTCGGATTCCGCCCCCATCGTGCGGATGACGGACTGGTCGGTCGCGTTCTGCGCGCCGAGCAGCGGGATCTGACCCTTCAGGCCGAAGCTCGCATATTGCTGG
>JAQGJZ010000295.1 GCA_028290385.1 Enterovirga sp. | reverse complement strand
ACTCCGGCCCGTAATACAGCCCCACGGCCTCGGCCGCGGCGTAGATCGGCTCGGGGCCGATTACCTCGCCGCCTTCCGTCGGGAGCGCCTTGCGGATCGGCTCCTCCTCACCGCGCGTGATGCGGGCGACGGCATGGAGCTGCCAGCCCGAGCGCGACAGGCGCGCCCGGCTCAGGATCTCGACGGTGTTCGTGTTGGGCGAGAGCCGCGCCTTGATCTCCTTGGCCCGGTCGCGCTCCAGCTGGAGCGGGACGGAGATGTCGATGTCGAGCACCGCGGCGGTCTCGGTCTCGAACCACTCGCGAGCGACCGACAGGGCGATCTCGATGAACGCGGCCGCCGGCAGGATCGCCTGCCCGCCGACGACGTGGTCCCCGAGTTCGGGCACCTGCGTCGTGTCCAGCTGGCCGGTCCACTCCGTGCCGTCATGCGTGTTGCGGCCGCCCATAAGGCGGTGCCAGCGCGTATCGAGCGTGAAGCCGACCGCCTCCGGCGAGGGCTGGACCCGGAATTCCTTGCGCTGCCAGGCATAGATCGGCAGCGACACGGGCGTCGCCGGCTCGGGGCCGAAGAGTTTGGCGAGATCGAGCGCCGCACCTTTGACGAAGGCATGGATCGCGGCAGGGCGGATCGGGTCCGAGTTCTCTTGCTCCTCTTTCTTCTCCAGCACGCCGAGCGCCGAGAAGGGCAGGGAGGTCGGCTCCAGCGTTTCGTTGATGTTGGACAGCAGGACGCTGCGCGGCCCGATTTCGATGAAGACGCGGGCGCCGTTCCGGGCGGCGAGCTCCACCGCCGGCGCGAAGCGCACGGGCTCGCGCACGTTGCGCCACCAGTAATCGGCATCGAGCGCGGCACCCTCGATCAGCTCGCCCGTGACGGTCGAGATGAAGGGGATATCCGCCTGGCGCCCTTTGACCCCCTTGAGGTCCTTCAGCAGCGGCTTGCGCACGCACTCGATCAGCGCACAGTGGAACGGGTAGTCGAGCTCGAGCTGGCGATAGACCATGCGCCGCTTGCGGGCGGCCTGGCCGAGCTGCTTCAGTGAGTCGGTCGGGCCCGCGAGCGTGAAGGTGCGCGGCGAGTTGTAGGCCGCGATCTCGACGCCCTCGAACTCGGCCGCGATCGCCTGGACCTGTTCCAGCGCGCCGACGATGACGCCCATGCGGCCGGCATCGCGCGCCAGCTCCTGATGGGCGCTCCGCGCGTGGATGATCTGCACCGCATCCTTCAGCGTGACCGCGCCGGACACCGCCGCGGCCGCGATTTCGCCGACCGAGTGGCCGAGCACGACGGACGGCGTGATGCCCTGGGCGGCCAGCGCCCGCGCCGTCGCGACCTGGATGGAGAAAATGAGGGGCTGCGCCACATGGGTCAGCGGCAGGCGCTGCTCCAGGTCGCTGGCGAAAAGCGCCTCGGTGACGGACCAGCCGAACTGGCCGTCGAACAGCGAATCGACCTCGTCCAGGCCCTCGCGGAAGTGGCGGTTGGTGGCATAGGCCGCCCGGCCCATTCCCGGCCACTGGCCGCCATTGCCCGAGAACACGAAGGCGACTGGACCGTTGGTTTCGGTCACCGTGCCCCAGGTCGCGCCGACGACGTCCTCTTCCTTGTCCGCGATGCGTTCGAGCTTGCGGGCGAGGTCGCGCGGCGTGCGCCAATCGATCACCACGCGCTCGCCCAGGAGCTCGCGCCGGTGCACCGCGGCGGCGGCGATCTCCTGCGCCTCGTCGAGCGAGGCCGAGGCGAGACGGGCCGAGTAGTCGCGCGCCAGGTCGAGAACCGCGGCGCGGCTGGCGCCCGTGATGGCGAAACGGTCGATGCCGCCGACATGGCGCTTCGGCCGGCTCGGGAAGCGCGGCGGATCCGAGATGATCGCGTGCGCGTTGGTTCCCCCGAACCCGAAGGAGTTCACGCCCGCGTAGCGCGGCTCGTCCGTGCGGGTGAGGCGGGTCGGCTCCGTGCAGACGGCGAGGTTCAGCTCGTCGAACGGGATGTCGGGGTTCGGCTCGCTGAAGTTGATGGAGGGCGGCAGGAGGTCATGCTCGAGCGCCAGCATCGCCTTGAGCATGCCGGCAAGCCCGGATGCCGGCTCCAGGTGGCCGATATTCGTCTTGATGGAGCCGATCGGGAGCGGCGTGGGCCGGCCCTTGCCGAGCGTTTCGCCGATCGTGAAGGCCTCGATCGGATCGCCGACGCGGGTGCCCGTGCCGTGCGCTTCGACAAACGCCATCTGGGCGGGCGTGATGCCCGCTTCGCCGTAGAGCTGCCGCAGCAGCTTGCCCTGCGAGAAGCGCGAGGGGAGGGCGATGCCGTTGGTGCGGCCGTCCGAATTCACGCCCGTGTTGACGATGCTGGCGTACATCCGGGTGTCGTCCTGACGCGCGCGTTCGGCGGTCTGGAGCACGAGGACGACGGCGCCTTCGGCGCGCACATAGCCGTTCGCCTTGGCGTCGAAGGTCTGGCAGCGCCCGTCGGGCGAGAGCATCGAGGCCTGCGAGAAGACGATGAACCCGAACGGGCTCATCAGCATGTTGATGCCGCCGACGATCGCGGTGTCGATGCGCCCGCTCTGCAGCGCCTCCATGGCCTGGTGCAGCGCGACCAGCGAGGAGGAGCAGGCGGTGTCGACCGTGAAGCTCGGGCCCTGGAAGTCGAAGGCGTGCGAGATGCGGTTCGAGATGATCGAGATGGCGCCGCCCGTGGCCGTATAGGCGTCGCCGCCGGCCATGTCGGTGTTGCGGATGATCGTGTATTCCGGCGAGGAGGCGCCCACGAACACGCCCACGTCCCGGCCCGCCAGGCGCGCGCGCGGAATGCCGGCATCCTCGATCGCTTCCCAGGTCAGCTCGAGCAGGAGCCGCTGCTGCGGGTCCATCTGCTCGGCTTCGCGCGGCGAGATGCCGAAGACCGACGGATCAAAGGTCCAGAGATCGTCGAGAACGCCCGCGGCCCAGGTGTAGGCCTTGCCCGGCTCCTTGGCGCGGGGGTGGCCATGCTTCTGCTTCGACCACCGGTCGTCCGGAACCTGGGTGACCGAGCAGCGGCCCTCGAGGAGGTTCGACCAGAGTTGGGCCACAGACGAAGCGCCAGGAAGACGGCACGACCTGCCGACGACGACGACGTCCTGGCGCTGCTCAGTCCTTCGCAATGACCGGACTCCGAGTAGAGTTCTTCTGAACAGAAGAGCGTTTCTTAGACGGCCCGGGTAGCTGCTTCAACGCCCCGAGCCTCGCGACGCACCAGCCATCCCAGGATGTGGCGCGAATACCGCATACCTCCTGTACGTGTATTCGTGCCCGATCGGTGCCGTGATGCCCCGCCGGGGACACACATGCGCATCCTGACCGCGCCCCCTGTGGGAGAGCGGATCGTGCAGATCGTCAACAGGTACGCTGGAGGGGGCGGGGTTTACTGCATAACAGGAAAAAGGCAAGGCGCGTGCCTGGTCCGGCAGGTCGCGGGAGCAACTCCCGTTCATTGTGGACAGAGCGGGATTCCGGCCCGCTCCGACGAGCAAGGATGGCGCAATGCTCTCCTACACGCCGCCGGCCCGGTCTTTTGGCGGGCCCTTTCGGCCGGTCCGCCGTCGCCACGTCATCTACGTTCCCGGCTACGATCCGGAGGCCGAGACCCGCTACCGGATGCTCTTCGTGCGCGAGATGCTCCGCTACGCCAAGCGGTTCGCGTTTCGCGAGCGCACGATCTCGCCCGTCGAGACGGTCGAAGCGCCCTGGGGCCTGCGCTGGGAGGTCGGTGCGGCGCGCGGCGATTGGCGCACGCAGACAACCTTCGAGGTGCTGCGCTGGGACGACATCGTTCTGCGGGACTTCGCCCGTCC
>JAQGJZ010000522.1 GCA_028290385.1 Enterovirga sp. | reverse complement strand
TCTTGATGGAGACCGGCGGCACGGGCTTCTCTGCCCGCGGCTCGGCCTTGGCGTTGCCGAGGCTGATCAGCGCGGCATGCACCGTCTCGATCACCTTGGGAAGATCGCCAATCGCCACTGCATTGTTCGTAACGAACGCGGACACGATGTCGGCCGTGAGCTCGGTGTACTCCAGGCCGGGCGCTTGTTGCTGCGAGGACATTTTTTCTCCTGTGGTTCGCCCTGTTTGCGATGTGGGGCACACAAGTATTCGGGTCAAGTGAAATCCCGGCAACAATCACGATGTGCTTGCAATTGGGTAACTCCATGGGAGCATTCACTGAGGGAAATAGAGCTGAAACGCCACCTAGGCGAGCAAATGTCGCGGGCACACGCGAACGAAACGAGGACGAATCATCATCCTGCCGCCAGATTGACCTTTCCCGGACACACCGTGTCCGATCGTCCCATGAGCAGATCCGCGCAGGAGCTTGCTGCAGGCACGGACCCGACTAATTCAGGGAGCGTGGTCTGATCACAGGACGGCCGATGCGAAGCCGCTACGCGTCTCTGCTCTTTGTCATCCTCACACTCTGCTTCCCTGCGCTGCACCCAGCGGCCGCGATCGAAGGCGGCTCCCTTGCCCGGCGCGGCGATCCCCTGGCCCGTGCGACAGTGACGATCGGCACGCTGGTCGAGGGCGGCGAGGCGATCGGCTTGAACCGCTGCTCCGGCGTGCTGATCGCGCCCGACCTGGTGCTGACCGCGGCGCACTGCGTCCGCGGCAACGCGCTCGCCGCGGTGGTCCTCTTTTTCGACGGGCCGAAGGCGGTCTGGCCACCTGCTCGTGTTGCGGCCGTGGCGCGCTACGCGGTCGCCGAGGATGAGGTCCCGAGCGATTACGTCAGTCGCCTGAGCGAGCTTTCGCTGGACACGGCGGTGCTGAAATTGGCCGCGCCCGTACGCGGACGACGGCCCTTCCGGATCCAACGGGGGCCTGCCCGGCTACCCGACCGCCTGCGCCTCGCCGGGACGGGATTGTCGGGCGGCCGGGCGGGCATTCTCAAGACGGCGATCCTGGAGCCGCTGGTCGTGACGCGAGGCGGGCTGACGATCGCCCGCGCACGTGGCGCACTCGTCTGCCAGGGCGATTCGGGCGGCCCGGTCATCGCCGAAGGACCACGCGGCGCAACCGTGTGGGGTGTGGCCAGCGCGGTGATCACCCGGGAGCCGCCATGCGGTGACACTGTGGTCATCGCGCCCGCAAACCCGGGCGGGTGGTGAGCGCCTCAGATGGAGGCTACGGCCTGCCGAGGGCCTGCCGCACGAGGTCCGGCCGCTCCAGCGGCAGGAAGTGCGTTGTGCCGGGGATTGTCTGAACCGTCATGCTGGACCCGAGGGGCGCCGAAACGGCGCAGGTGCTACCCGTCCCGGCCCGGAAGATGTCGACCGGGCATTCGACGCGGCGCAGAGCGCCCCAGACGTCGTGGGCGTGGCTCAGGAAGTTGGAGGATTCCCATTCGGGCCGGCAGGCGAGTTCGACAGTTCCGTCCGGCCGGTCGCGAAACCCGTCCGCGATGTAGTCGGCCAGCTGCTGCGCGTCCCACGTCTTGAACGCGCCGCGGCCGCGATAGGCGGCGAGCGCCGCCGCGCGCGACGGAAAGATCGGCCGCCGGCGCAACGCACCGTCGGACAGCTTCCGCAGGCTCGTCAGCCAGCGCGCCCGGAACCCGAAACGGACCGCCAGCGACACCGGCCAGGGCAGGATGACGGGGTCGAACAGCACGAGGCGGCGGACGCGCTTCGGCCTCTGCCGCGCAGCGAGCACGGACGCCGTCCCCCCAATGGAGTGCCCGGCGAGCGTAAGGGCGGGCCCGTCCAGAGTATCGAGCAGCGCGACGACGTCGGCCGCGAGGTCGTCCCAGCTACGCCGCCCTTCGGTGCGCCCGCGCAGGGTTGTTCGGCCATGCCCGCGCTGGTCGACTGCGAGGACGTGCTGGCGGGCGCCCAAGGGCTCCAGCACGGATCGGTAGGTCAGCGCGTTGAAGCCGTTCGCGTGGAGGAACAGCGTGTCGACCGGCCGGTCCGCATCGCCGAAATCGAGACCGGCGAGGCCGCCTGCCTCGCCGGGACGGAGCTCGATCACACGCCGCGCAAAACCCCGCTCTTCGCACTCTCCAACCAGCATGTTGCCTCGCTCGCCCATGCCCGAGCACATACCGCGCCGGAAGGGCGGCGTCGCGCCCTCCCCAGCCCTCGGGTGGGCTGCCGGCGGACCCGCAGAGGATGCACCGACACTGGTGCAAAGTCGGGGATGACAAACCGGGTCGGATCGATAACGCTTCTTCAAAATCATACGGGAGGACCAAATCGATGCTGCGCCGTCAGGTGTTGAAGGGCTTCTCTGCGCTCGCTCTCGGAGGGGCCGCACTGCCGCTGGCCGGAGGCGGTCCAGCGCTGGCAGCCTGGCCGGAGCGGCCGATCACCTTGGTGGTGCCATGGGCGGCAGGCGGCGGCACGGACGCGACCGCGCGCATCATCGCCTCGCTTCTCGAGAAGGAGCTCAGCCAGCCGGTCAACGTCGTGAACCGAACGGGCGGCAACGGTGTGGTCGGCCACACGGCAATCGCGACGGCGACGCCCGACGGCTACACGATCGGTCTCGCGACCGTCGAGATCGCCATGTTGCACTGGCAGGGCCTGACCAACCTCACCTTCGACAACTACACCCCGCTCGCGCTGATGAATCTCGATCCGGCGGGCGTGCAGGTGCGCGATGACTCGCCCTATAAATCGGTCAAGGACCTCCTGGACGAGATCAAGAAGAACCCCGGCAAGCACAAGGCGTCCGGGACGGGCCAGGGCGGGATCTGGCATCTCGCGATCGCCGGCATGCTCGACAGCCTAGGCATGGATCCGGCTTCCGTGCCGTGGGTGCCGAGCAACGGCGCGGCGCCGGGCCTACAGGACCTCGTCGCGGGCGGTGTCACGGTCGTCCCCTGCTCCATTCCGGAGGCGCGCTCGCTGATCGAAGCCGGCCGGGTGCGAAGCCTCGCGATCATGGACGAGGCCAAGAACCCGATCTTCCCAAAAGTCCCGACCCTGAAGGAGGAGACCGGGAGCGGCTGGGCGATCGGCGCGTGGCGCGGCATCGTCGCGCCCAAGGGATTGCCGCAGGATGTCTCGGCCCGTCTGGTCACCGCGCTGGAAAAGATCAACAAGAGCAAGGAGTACAACGACTTCATGAGCGGCCGCGGGTTCGGCGTGCGCTGGGCGCCCGGACCCGACTTCCTGACCTTCTGGAAGACGAGCGACGAGAACCTCGGGGCCGTGATGAAGAAGGTCGGCATCGCCAAGTAGCGGGGCCGGCACGCTGCCTGGGCAGCGGGTCGCCGCCAATCGCATGGCCCGCTTGCCTGCTCACCTCAAAACATCGCGCCCTTCGCCGAGGCACGGCGTCGCGCGCTGAGGACGTATCGCGGCATGATCGACAGGCCCACCTTCATGCCCGACCTGTTCAAAGGTCGGGCGGCGCTCGTCACGGGCGGGACGAGCGGCATCGGGCTCGCCTGCGCCCGCGCCTTCCGGGATCTCGGCGCGACAGTCAGCGCAACAGGCGTGACGGAGGCCGAGTGCGGGCGCGCCACCGAGGAGCCTGCGAATGCCCGGATCGGCTTTCACACCCTGGACGTGCGCGATCCGGCCGCCATCCAGAACACCCTCGCCACTCTTCCGGGGATCGACATTCTCGTGAATGCGGCCGGGATGATCCGGCGCGATGCCGAGCACGACCCGGAGGTGTTCGCGGACGTGGTCGCCGTGAACCTCACGGGCACGATGCGGGTCTCGTCCGCCGCGAAAGCGAAGCTCGTCGCGGCCGGGGGCTCGGTCGTCAACGTCGCGTCCATGCTGACCTTCTTCGGCGGCCCGCGCCAGCCGGCCTACAGCGCCTCCAAGGGCGGCGT
>JAQGJZ010000508.1 GCA_028290385.1 Enterovirga sp. | reverse complement strand
GATGCTCCGCGACGCAGGCCTTCACCGCTCGCCCAATGCCGGCTGGCCGGAGGCGGCCATGGCGGGTGCGCTCGGGCTGGCGCTCGGCGGCCCGCGTGTCTACGCCGCCGGGCCCGTGGACGAGCCCTTCCTGAACGCTCCGGGCCGCCATGATGCCGGCCCGGACGACATCGGCCGCGCGCTGCGGGTGATGATCGCCGCTGCCGTGTTGCACGGCTGTCTTTACCTTGTGCTGACGCTCGCGATCTTCGCCTGACTCATCGCGCCTGCGCGATCTCCAGCAT
This sequence comes from Enterovirga sp., assembly GCA_028290385.1. Taxonomy (GTDB): domain Bacteria; phylum Pseudomonadota; class Alphaproteobacteria; order Rhizobiales; family Beijerinckiaceae; genus Enterovirga. The sequence goes on along the minus strand of JAQGJZ010000508.1, from coordinate 13,760 downwards.
GCGGGACAGATCGAGATGCGCCTCGACATGCTCGGCGAGCGCATCGAGGGCAGCCTCGACCTGCGCCTCGTAGGCGATTTCGGACCGCATCCCGAAGCCGGCCAGGAAGGCCCGGCGGAAGGCGTCCGAGCCGAACAGGCCATGCACGTAGCAGCCCGCCACCCTGCCGTTGGGGCTCGTGGCGCCGTCCGGGCGGCCGCCCTCGAGCCGCAGCAGGGGCCGGCGGCAATCCGGCCCGTCGGTGCGGCCGAGATGGATCTCGTATCCTGTGATCCCCGTATCCGTGGATAGGTGGATCCCGGATGCCGGCTCGGTGACCTTGTCGCCCGTCAGCACGGTTGAAACGTCGAGCAGGCCGAGGCCCTCCACGGTGCCTTGCGGTCCTTCCACGCCCTCCGGGTCCGCGATCGTGCGGCCGAGCATCTGGTAGCCGCCGCACAGACCGAGGATCGCGCCGCCGCGTCGGCTGTGCGCGAGAAGGTCGATGTCCCAGCCCTGCGCCCGCAGAAAGGCGAGATCGCCGATCGTCGACTTCGACCCGGGCAGGATCACGAGATGCGCGTCCCCCGGCAGTGGCTGGCCCGGTGGCACCAGGACCAGTTCCACCGCGGGCTCCATCCCGAGCGGGTCGAGATCGTCGAAATTGGCGATCCGGGAGATCACCGGAACGGCGACCTTGACCCGCTGTGCCGGGCTCCGTGCGCGGGTCTGGCGGTCGAGGTCGATCGCGTCCTCGGCGGGCAGCCACGCCGTTTGCGGCAGCCAGGGCAGGACGCCCAGGGAGGGCCAGCCTGTCCGCTCCGAGATCGCAAGCTCGCCTTCAGTAAACAGTCGAACGTCTCCGCGGAACTTGTTGACCAAGAAGCCTTTGATCCGGTCACGTTCCGCCGGTTCGAGCACCGCGTGCGTGCCGACGAGGCTCGCGATCACGCCGCCGCGGTCGATGTCGCCTGCGAGCACGACCGGCACATCCGCCGCCGCCGCAAACCCCATATTGGCGATGTCGCCGGCCCGCAGATTGATCTCGGCGGGGCTGCCGGCCCCTTCCACGAGGACGAGGTCCGCCCCGGCCGACACCCGCGCGAAGCTGTCCAGCACGGCCGGCATCAGCTCAGCCTTGCGGGCCCCGTAATCGCGCGCCCGGAGCGTGCCGCGACGCTGGCCCTGCACGATCACCTGCGCGCCCGTGTCGGTCTCGGGCTTCAGCAGCACGGGGTTCATGTGGATGCTCGGCGGCACGCCCGCGGCGCGCGCCTGTACGGCCTGGGCCCGGCCGATCTCGCCGCCATCCGCCGTCACGGCGGCGTTGTTGGACATGTTCTGCGGCTTGAACGGCCGCACCGCGAGGCCGCGCCGCGCAAAGGCGCGGCACAGCCCTGCCACCAGCGTCGACTTGCCGACATTCGAGCCCGTGCCCTGGATCATCAGGGCCGGGACGCGCGCTTTCAATACTCGATGCCCTTCTGCGCCTTGATGCCGGCCCGGAACGGGTGCTTCACCAGGGTCATCTCGGTCACGAGATCGGCGAGCTCGATCAACTCCGGCTTTGCGTTGCGGCCGGTCACGACCACGTGCTTCCAGTCGGGCTTCTCGTCCCGCAGGAAGGCGACCACCTCCTCGATCGGCAGGTAGTCGTAGCGCAGCACGATGTTGAGCTCGTCGAGGAGCACGAGGCGGTGCCGGTCGTCGCGGATCAGCTCCTTCGCGGAGTCCCAGGCGCCCCGGGCCGCCGCGATGTCGCGCTCGCGGTCCTGGGTGTCCCAGGTGAAGCCCTCGCCCATCACCTTCAGGGTCGCGAGGTCGGGGAAGCGGCGCAGCAGCCGCGCCTCGCCGGTCTCCCACTCGGGGGACTTGATGAACTGCACGATGCCCACCGGCCAGTCATAGGCGATGTGGCGGAACACCATGCCGAGCGCGGCCGAGGTCTTCCCCTTGCCGGCCCCGGTATGGACGATCAGCAGGCCCTTGTCGTCCCTCTTGGTGGCGAGGATCTTGTCCTTCAGCTCCTTGTGTTTCTTCATCTTTTCCGCGTGGCGGACATTCGCCTCGGCGGTCTCGGCCAGCTCGGTCATGGGGTGCTCCGATACGGGGCCGTGCCGGCCCGTTTGAGGATCAGCGGCAGGCCCGCGGCCACGAAGACCACGTCCGGGACCGCGGCCGCCACGGCCTGGTTCAGCCGGCCCTGCGCGTCGCGGAAGCGACGGCCGAGCGGCGTTTCGGGCACGAGCCCCATCCCGACCTCGTTCGAGACGAGGACCACGGGGCAGGGCAGGGCGTTTAGGCTTTTGCAAAGCCCAGCAATGGCTTCCGGGATGTTCCCCTCAGCCAGCATGAGGTTCGACAGCCACAGGGTGAGGCAATCGACAAGGATCGCGCGCCCCGGTGCCGCCTCGCAGGCGAGCGCTCCCATCAGGTCGAGCGGCTCCTCGACCGTCTGCCAGCCGGGCCCGCGCGCCTCGCGATGATGCGCGATCCGCTCCGCCATCTCGGCATCCCCGGCCGCCCCGGTCGCGAGATAGATGCGCTCGAGCCCGCTGGCCGCGACCAGCATCTCGGCGTGCCGCGACTTGCCCGAGCGGGCGCCGCCAAGGACGAGTGTGGTGGCCAAGCGGGGCATGCCCGCACCAAGCACGGCGGCCATCCGGGTTCAACCGAGGGGCGGCAAGGTGATCAGGACGGACCGGTAGGGAACGTAATCGGCGCCGCGCCCGATCGCGGCGGTGGCCAGGATCATGCGATCCTGTCGTCCGAGGATCCTGTCGGCCAAGGATACCAGGAGCGGGTTCGGGGTCGCGCACGGTGCCGCCGCCCGGAGGCGGTCCGCAAGCGCCTGCTCGGCCAAGTCCGGCCGGCGCTCGCAGGCGATGATGAAAAGCGCCGCGGTCGAGCGGCTGATCCCGGCCTCGCAACTGACCAGGAGGGGCCGGGCCCCGTCCCAGGAACGCCCGAAGGCGAGGATGTCGCGGGCATGCGCCTCGGCAGGCGCAACGAGGCCCGCCCGAGGCTCGGCGATGTCGTTGAAGGCGAGGTGCAGATGCGCCGGCCCGGCGGGCAGCGATGGCTGCGGCGTTCCGGGGGAGGCGAAGGTCAGCACGTGCGACGGCAGGTGGTCCCGGCAGACCTCCGCGACGGAGGTTTTGGGGCAGCAGATCAGCTCCATCGGCCGAGATCAGCCGCGAGGCCGAGCAGGAAGGCGGTCTGGAACGTCGAGATGCCGGCGCCGAGCACATCGCCCGTATAGCCGCCGAGCGGCCGGCACAGGCGCCAGCAGGCGAGGGCGGAGGCGGCGCCGCCGAGCACCAGCGCAAGCGCGGTCTGCGCCGGCGGCAGCAGGAGAAGCGGCAGGATGCCAAACAGGGCCGCGACGACGACTTCCCCGGCGCCCGGCCGGTCGCTGCGATGCTCGATGCGGGAGGCGGCCATCTCGCCCGCATAAGGCTGGGCCGCCATCAACAGCACGGCCACGAGACGCCCGGCCCCGTGGGCGGCTACGAAAGCGGCCGCCGCCGCGCCGACCGGCAGCGCCGCGAGTGCGCTCGCCTGCATCGCGAGGCTGAGCCCGAGCGCCAGCGCCCCAAAGGTCCCGAGCCGGGAATCCTTCATGATCGCGAGCCGCTTTTCGCGCGTCGCCGCGCCGAGGCTGTCGGCCGCATCGGCGAGGCCGTCCTCGTGGATCGCGCCCGTGACGAGCAGCGCGCCGCCGATCGCCAGGAGCTGCGGCAGGGGCGCGGGCCAGAGCCGGTCGGCGGCGAGCAGGAGCACGGCCGCGATGGCGCCGACGAGAAGCCCGACCAGCGGAAAATACTTCGCGGCCCGCGGCAGCCAGTCCGGATCGTAGGTCCGCGGCCGGACGGGCAGGCGGGTCATGAACTGCAGCGCGGCGAGCAGGAGCTGCGCCTCCCGGCCCGGGTCAGGTCGCACCCGCGAGGACCTCGTCCAGCGTCGCGACCTCGTTCAAAAGGCCGCACGCGGCGCGCAGCAGCGGCAGCGCCAGAAGGCCCCCGGTGCCCTCGCCGAGCCGCAGCCCGAGATCGAGCAGCGGGTCGGCTGCGATCCCCTCGAGCAGGGCGGCGTGCCCGCGCTCGGCCGAGCAATGGGCGAAGATGCAGTAGTCCCGCACGGCGGGCTCGAGCCGGATCGCGGCAAGCGCCGCCGCCGAAACGATAAAGCCGTCCACCAGCACGGCCCGGCGACGGGAGGCGGCGCCGATCATGGCGCCGGCCATCATGGCGATCTCCAGCCCGCCGAACTCGGCGAGCACGGCGAGCGGCTCCGTGGCGGCGCTGCGGCCGGCCGCCCGGGCGAGGATCGCGCGCTTGTGGGCGAGCCCGGCCGGATCGTGCCCGGCTCCGGCGCCGATGCAGGCCTCCAGGGGCGCCGGCAGCAGCCGGTGCATGAGGAGGGAAGCCGACGCCGTATTGCCGATGCCCATCTCGCCGAGCGCGATCACGTCCGCACCGGCTTCCGCCGCGTCGGCCGCGAGCGCTGCCCCGTCCGCGAGCGCGCGCTGCAGTTCGTCTGCCGTCATGGCCGGCTCGCGCGCGGCGTTGCGCGTGCCGCGCCGGATCTTGCGGTCGAACAGGTCGGGATGCGCCGGCAGCTCCGCCGCGACCCCGGCATCGACGATCCGCACCTCCGCACCGACAGCGCGGGCGAACGCGTTCGCGGTCCCGCGCCCGGCCAGGAAGGTCCGCACCATGGCGGCCGTGACCGCCTGAGGATGAGCGGACACGCCGTCCTCGACGAGGCCGTGATCGCCGGCGAAGACGAGCAGCGTCGCCCGGTCGGCCCGCGGTTCGGTCGTGCCCTGGATCAGGCCGAGGCGGATCGCGAGATCCTCGATCCGCCCGAGTGCGCCGGGCGGCTTCGCCTTGCCGTCGACCTTGGCCCGGAGCGGTTCCCGCAGCGACTCGTCGATCGCGGGAACCGCTGGCAGGGTGGTTGTCACCACCGGGTCAGAGTCCGAGCGCAAAGCCGTCCTTGCGGTGGTCGGAGGCGCCGAGCAGCGCCCCGCGCTCGTGGTCGATCATGATCGCCTGGCACCCGCCGATCGGCGAATCCACGATCTCGATCTCGTGCCCGCGCCGGCGCAGATCCTCGACCACCTCGGGCGCGAAGGTCGGCTCCAGCTGCAGCCGGCCCTCGGTCGCGAAGGAGCGCGGCGCGTCCGACGCCTGCTGGATGTCGAGCCCGAGGTCGTAGATCTTGGACAGGAAGTCGACATGCCCGGTCGCCTGGTACTGCCCGCCCATGACGCCGAACGGCATGATGGTGCGTCCGTTCTTCATCACCATGGCGGGGATGATCGTGTGCAGCGGCCGCTTGCCGGGCGCGATGGCGTTCGGGTGGCCGGGAATGGTCCGGAAGGCGCTGCCGCGGTGGTGCAGCAGCACGCCGGATTTCGGCGCCAGGATGCCGCATCCGAACAGGCCGAACAGCGAGTTGATGAAGGACACGGAGTTGAGGTCGCGGTCGACAACCGTGAGGTAGACCGTGTCCTTGTGCGCGACCTCGTTCCAGGTCGGCAGGGGCTTGGCGCGGCGCGCATCGATATGGGGCAGCACGCGCCGCACCCAATCCTGCGACAGGAAGTGCTCGACCGGCATCTCGCCGTGCGCGGGGTCGCACAAATGCGAGTCGCGGGCGTGGTAGGCGGCCTTTGTGATCTCGGCCAGGATGTGGGTGCGGTCCGCGACCCCGCCCTTCAGGTCCACATGGTCGGCGAGGTTCAGCATCATCAGGGCGATGAGGCCCTGGCCGTTCGGCGGGCACTCGTAGACGTCCAGATCGCGGAAGCGCGTCCGGATCGGCTCGACCCAGTCAGAGCGCTGGGCGGCGAAATCAGCCTCCGTGTGGTGTCCGCCGAGGAAGCTCAGCTTGGACACGATCTCGGCCGCGACCTCGCCCTCGTAGAAGGCGGAGCGGCCCTCCTTGGCGATCCGGCGCAGCGTGCCGGCGAGCGCGGGAAGGCGCATCATGTCGCCGACCTGCGGGGCCTTGCCGCCGACCAGGAAGGCGGCCTTCGCGTCCGGATCATGCGAGAGCTTCGGAACGTTGCGCTCCCAATCGAACGCGACGCGCGGCGCGACCCGATAGCCTTCCTCGGCATAGCGGATGGCCGGCGCGAACAGCTCGTCCAGACCCTTCGAGCCGTGCTCCGCGTTCAGCGTGCACCAGGCGTCGACCGCGCCAGGCACGGTGACGGAATGCGGCGAGGTGGCCGCGATCTCCGAAAGGCCCTGCTCGGCGAACCATTCGGCCTTGGCGCCGGCCGGCGCACGCCCCGATCCGTTCAGCGCGACGGGGACGCCGCCCTTCTTCGAGTACAGCACAAAGCAATCGCCGCCGATGCCCGTCATGGCGGGCTCGACCACGCATTGCACGGCCACGGCCGCGATGGCGGCATCCATGGCGTTTCCGCCGGCCCTCAGCACATCGATCGCTGCGAGCGTCGCCAGTGGGTGAGAGGTTGCTGCCATACCGCCGCTCCCGACGGCGGTAGAGCTGCCTGGGGAAAAGAAATCGCGCATGGCTTTGGCCTTTTGTTGTGGCTGATGCGCTCATGCGCGTCCGCACCCGGACAGGCAAGGGCGAAGTTTCCGCCTCGGCGGCCGGACGATTGGCCCGCACCTGCGAACCCGCTACAGCCGCGTGGCCGATGAAGACCAGCCCGACATTTGCGCTCTTCCAGAGCCTGGCCACGATCGCGGTGGCCTCGGGCGCCGCACCGGCGGGCGCTGACGAGATCCCCGGGCCGCGGCCGCTCCTCTCGGTCCCGCCCCGGCCCGGATGCCTGCACCGCACGTCCGAGCTCGATACGCTCGGCCCCGACCGCGAGGGGACGCAATGCCGGTTCTGACGCGTGCCGCGGCACTGCTGATCGTGGGGCTCGCCGGGCCGGCTCTCGCCGACACGGTCTTTGTCACCAACGAGCAGGACAACACGGTGGCCGTGCTCGACGGCGAGACCCTGAAGGTGACCGGCACCATCCCGGTCGGGCGCAGGCCGCGCGGCATCGGGGTGAGCGCGGACGGCACGCTCCTCTATGTCGCGGTAGGCGACGACAACCGCCTCGACGTGATCGACATCCCGAGCCGCAAGGTGGTCGGCCGGCTCGCCTCCGGCACCGATCCGGAGCGCTTCTCTGTGCACCCCGACGGCAAGCGCCTGTTCGTCGCTAACGAGGACGACAACACCGTATCCGTCGTCGACATCGCGGCGAACAGAATCCTCGCGGAGGTTCCGGTCGGGGTCGAGCCTGAGGGCATGGCGGTCAGCCCGGACGGAAAGCTTGTGGCCTGCACGTCGGAGACGACCAGCATGGTCCACCTGATCGATGCCGCGAACTACACGCTGCTTGCCAACATCCTGGTCGATACCCGGCCGCGCATGGCCGTGTTCACGCCAGACAACAGACGCCTGCTCGTCTCCTCCGAACTCCGCGGCACCCTTGCGGTGATCGACGTCGCGTCGAGGAAGCCCGCGGGCACCGTGACGTTCTCGGTCCCGGGCGTGCCGCGCGAGCTCGTCCAGGCGGTCGGGGTCGCGCTCACCCCGGACGGCTCACGCGCCTATGTGGCGCTCGGGCCGGCGAACCGGGTGGCGGAGGTCGATCTCGGGACCCTCGCGGTCACCCGCATCTACCTCGTCGGGCAGCGGGTCTGGGGCCTCGCCCTCTCGCCGGACGGCCGCCGGCTTTACGCGGCGAACGGCAATTCCGGCGATGTGTCGGTCATCGATCTGGCGACGAGGCAGGTGGTCGCCTCCGTGCCGGTCGGGCGTGCGCCCTGGGGGCTGGTCTCCGTACCGTGACGCCGCGCTCGTCTCGCTGGGCAGCGGGGCTGCTGCTGAGGCGTCGGGGTTAGTGGTCTGACGGTCTACGACCGTACTGAAACAGCCGATATATTGGAACCGTTCTGTTGATCCAGAGTAGATGACGCCGGCCGCAAGAAGCCGTCGAGTCGAGGGTCGGGCATGGGAAGACGCGGGACGGCGGCATGGGCCTGGGCGTTTCTGCTGCTGCTCGGGTGCGCGGGTGCGGTCGCCGCCCAGGAGAGTTCTATTCCCGTGCCGCCCGCCGCCGCCGCCCCGCGCGAGGACGGCCAGTGGGTCATGCCGGCGAAAAACTACGCCTCGACCCGCTACAGCGAGCTCGACGAGATCAAGACGGACAATGTGAAGGGCCTGCAGGTCGCCTTCACGTTCTCCATGGGCGTCAATCGCGGCCAGGAATCGGCGCCCATCGTCGTGAACAACACGATGTATGTGGTCGCGCCCTACCCGAACATTCTCTACGCGCTCGACCTCACCCAGCCCGGCGCGCCGCTGAAATGGCGCTACGACCCGAAGCCCGAAGCGGCCGCCCTCGGGGTCGCCTGCTGTGACTGGGTGAACCGCGGGCCGACCTATTCCAATGGGCGGATCTTCTACGCCACCCTCGACGGCAACGTCGTCGCCGTGGATGCCGAAACCGGCGCCGAGGCCTGGAAAACGAAGCTCGGCAACGTGCGCGACGGCGAGACCATGACGATGGCGCCGCTGCTCGCCAAGGGGAAGGTCTTCGTCGGCAATTCGGGCGGCGAGTTCGGCGTGCGCGGCTGGATCCAGGCGCTCGACGAGAAGACCGGCGCGGTCGCCTGGAAGGCCTACAACACGGGGCCGGACAAGGACGTGCTGATCGGCGCGGACTTCAAGCCGTTCTACGAATCCGACAAGGGCCAGGACCTCGGCGTGAAGACCTGGCCCGCCGACGCCTGGCAGCAGGGCGGCGGCACCGTCTGGGGCTGGCTGTCCTTCGATCCGGACCTGAACCTGCTGTATCACGGGACCGGCAATCCGGGCCCCTGGAACTCGGAGCAGCGGCCGGGCGACAACAAGTGGACGGCCGGCGTTTTCGCCCGCAACCCGGAGACGGGCCAGGCGCGCTGGTTCTACCAGTTCAGCCCGCACGACCTGTTCGACTGGGACGGCATCAACGAGAACGTCCTGCTGGACATGAAATGGCGCGGGCAGGACCGGAAGGTGCTGGTCCGGCCCGAGCGCAACGGTTTTCTGTACGTGCTCGACCGTGTGAGCGGCGAAGTCCTGTCGGCGAAGCCCTTCCACCCGCTCACCGCGACGACCGGCGTCGACCTGAAGACCGGCGCGCTGATCCACAATGCGGACAAGACCCCGCAGATGAACCGCGTGGTGCGCGACATCTGCCCCACCGCGCCCGGCGCAAAGGACTGGAGCCCCTCCGCCTTCTCCAACAAGACGGGCTTTCTCTACATGCCGCACATGAACATGTGCATGGATTGGGAGAACGTCAGCGCGAACTACATCGCCGGGACGCCGTATATCGGGGCCGAGCTGCGCATGAAGGCGGGGCCGGGCGGGCATCGCGGCGCCTTCACGGCCTGGGACATCGCGGGCGAAAAGATCGCCTGGCAGATCAAGGAAAGCTTCCCCGTCTGGAGCGGCGCGCTCGCGACCGCCGGGGACGTCGTCTTCTACGGCACGATGGAGGGCTGGTTCAAAGCCGTCCACGCCCGCACGGGCGAGCTCCTGTGGCGCTTCAAGACGGATTCTGGGATCATCGGGCAGCCCACCACCTATCGCGGGCCGGACGGGCACCAATACGTCGCCATCATCGCGGGTGTCGGGGGCTGGGCCGGTGCCGTGGTCGCGGGCGACCTCGACGTCCGCGACGGCACGGCCGCGAAAGGCTTCGTGAACGCCGTTCGCGACCTGAAGGACGTCACCACCAAGGGCGGGACGCTGTATGTCTTCCGCCTGCCGTAAGCTGGCGCTGCTCGCGGCGGCATGGCTCGCCCTGGCGGGCGGGGCGGGCGCCCGCGAATTGCGCGTGTGTGCGGATCCGGCGAACCTCCCGGCCTCCAACGAGGCCGGCGAGGGCTACGAGAACCGCATCGTCGAAATCCTGGCGAAGGACCTCGGCGCCACCGTGTCCTACACCTGGTGGACGCAGCGTCGCGGCTTCATCCGCAACACGCTGAACAGCGGCCTCTGCGATCTGATTCCCGGCGTGCCGAGCGGGCTCGAGATGCTGCGCACCACCGCGCCCGTGTTCCGTTCGGCCTATGCCTTCGTGACCCGCGCGGACGGGCCCGAGGTCGCCTCGCTGGACGACCCGGCGCTCCGCGATCTGCGGATCGGGGTGCAGCTCGTCGGCGACGATGGCTTCAACACGCCACCCGCGCACGCGCTCGCCCGGCGCGGCATCACGGGCAACGTCCGCGGCTTCCGTGTCGTCTCGGACGACGGCGGGGCGGGGAGCGGCGCCCGCATCGTGCAGGCGGTCGCGGCCGGCGAGGTCGACGTGGCGCTCGTGTGGGGTCCCCCGGCCGGCTACTTCGCGGCCCGGCAGGACACCCCGCTCCGCGTGAAGCTCGTGGAGCCGCTGCTCGACGGGCCGCGCTGGCCCATGGTGTTCGACATGTCCATGGGCGTGCGGAAGGACGATCTCGCCTTCCGCGACGAGATCGACGCCGCGCTCGCCCGCAACCGTGCGGCGATCGACCGGGTGCTGGCCGAATTCCGGGTGCCCCGCGCGGAAGAGGGCCCGACCCAGATGGGGGCGATCCGATGAGCCGCCGCATCCTTCTCCTGCTTCTTGTGCCGGTGCTCGCCGCCTGCCAACGCGAGGAACGGGAATACCGGGCAAACCCGATCGCCTCGGAAACCCGCGAGACGGTGGCGTTGACCGCACTGTCGCCGGGCGGGAACGAGCCCGTGGTCGCGACCAGCGGCAAGGGGCGCGATTACGAGAACAACGCCTATCACCTCAGCCAGGGGAAGCGGCTGTTCCAGTGGTTCAATTGCAGTGGCTGCCACGCGCCGGGAGGGGGCGGAGACATCGGCCCGCCGCTGATCGACGACAAGTGGATCTATGGCGCCTCGATCGAGCAGATCGTGCAGACGATCCGCGAAGGGCGCCCGAACGGCATGCCGTCCTTCCGCGGCCGCGTGCCGGACGACCAGATCTGGCAGCTCGCGGCCTATGTGCGGTCCATGAGCGGGAACGTCCCGAGCGACGCGGCTCCGACCCGGGCGGACCACATGCATCCCGGTCCGTCCGAAAGCCGCAGGCCGGTGAGCCCGCCGATCGCGGGCGGCGACGTGCCGCCCGGCGGGCAGGCCCCGCAATAGGATGGCCGGGCGGGTCCTCCTCGCTGCCGGCGCGCTGCTCGCCCTGAGCGGCTGCGCGGGGTGGCAGAACATGCTCGACACCGCGAGCGCGGATTCGAGCCACGTCGCCTGGCTCACGATCCTGTTCACGATCCTGCTTGTCGTGATCTGGGCGGCCGTGATGGTCGCGGTCTTCGTGGCGCGCAGAGGCCGCCCGGGCCGGGAGTTGCACGACCCGCTGACGATCGATCCCGGGTTCGATCGCCGGACCGGCTACGTGGTCGGCAGCCTCGTGGCCGCGACCCTGGTTGTCGTGCTGGTTCTCACAGGGCTCAGCTATGCCGGCCAGCGCCGGCTGTTCGGCCCCCGCGAGGAGGCCGTCACCATTCGGGTGACCGGCCACCAATGGTGGTGGGAGGTCCGCTACGAGAGCCAGGATTCGTCCCGCTCCTTCACGACCGCGAACGAGATCCACATCCCGGTCGGGCAGCCGGTCAACTTCAAGCTCAATTCGAGCGACGTGATCCACTCCTTCTGGGTGCCGAGCCTGACCGGGAAGCTCGACGCGATCACCGGCCGCGAGAACCAGCTCCGGGTCACGGCCGAGCGGCCCGGGGTGTATCGCGGGCAATGCGCCGAGTTCTGCGGCCTGCAGCACGCGCATATGGGCATCCTCGTCGTGGCCGAGAGCCAGGAGGAGTTCGAGCGCTGGCGGGACGGGCAGATCGCCCAGGCGAGGCAGCCCGAGGATGACGAGCGGCGGCAGGGCCTCGCGGCCTTCGCGGCCGGGCCCTGCGCGATGTGCCACACGATCCGCGGCACCAATGCCGGCGGCAAGATCGCGCCCGACCTGACGCATGTGGGCAGCCGCCGCTACCTCGCGGCCGGGGCGCTGCCGATGAGCCGGGGCAATCTCGCGGCCTGGATCGTGGATCCCCACAGCATCAAGCCCGGCGTGAACATGCCGACGATCAAGCTGTCGCCCGACGAGCTGAACGCCATCTCGGCCTATCTGGAGAGCCTGAAGTGAGCAACGCGGCTCTGGCAGGCGACCCGCACGACGTCCGCGACACGGCGCTCGACGATGCCGAACTGCGCCGCCGACTGGCGAAGACCTGGGGCAGCGCATCCGGCATCATCGGCCGGCTCTCGACGGTCGATCACAAGATCATCGGCCGGCGCTACGTCGTCACCTGCTTCATCTTTCTGTTTCTGGCCGGGATCTCGGCCCTGGTGATGCGCTGGCAGCTCGCGCAGCCGGAAGGCCGGGTGGTCGGGCCGGACCTCTACAACCAGCTCTTCACGATGCACGGCTCGACGATGATGTTTCTCTTCGCCGTGCCGATCGGCGAGGCGATGGCCATCTACCTCGTGCCCCTGATGGTCGGAACGCGGAACATCGCGTTCCCGCGCCTCAACGCCTTCAGCTATTACGTGTTTCTGTTTGGCGGCATCTTCGTCTGGCTCGCCTTCATGCTGAACATCGGGCCCGATGTCGGCTGGTTTGCCTATGTGCCGCTGTCAGGCCCCGAATATTCGCCGGGCAAGCGCGCCGACGTGTGGGCGCAGATGATCACCTTCACGGAGATCGCGGCGCTGTGCGTCTCCATCGAGATCATCGTGACGGTGCTGAAGCAGCGCGCGCCCGGCATGTCGCTGGACCGCATTCCGCTTTTCGTCTGGGCGATGCTGGTCACCGCGGTCATGACCGTGTTCGCCATGCCGGCCATCATGTTCGCGTCCACGACGCTGATCCTGGACCGGCTCGTCGGCACCCAGTTCTACAACCCGGCCGAGGGCGGCGACGCGCTGCTGTGGCAGCACCTGTTCTGGTTCTTCGGCCACCCTGAGGTCTACATCATCTTCATTCCGGGCACCGGGATGGTCTCGGCCATCGTGGTCGCGTTCGGGCGCCGGGTGGCGTTCGGCTATCTGGCCCTGGTGCTGGCGCTGGTGGCGACCGGCTTTCTCGGCTTCGGGCTGTGGGTGCACCACATGTTCGCGACCGGGCTGCCCCAGCTCGGGGCGAGCTTCTTCACCGCGTCCAGCATGCTGATCGCGCTGCCCTCCGGCCTTCAGATCTTCTGCTGGATCGCGACGCTCTGGGACGGCAAACCGGTGTTCCGCACGCCGCTGCTGTTCGTGATCGGGTTCTTCTTCATCTTCGTGCTCGGCGGCATGTCGGGCATCATGGTCGCGTCCGTGCCGATCGATACCCAGGTGCACGACACCTACTTCGTTGTCGCGCATTTCCACTACGTGCTGATCGGCGGCGCGGTGTTCCCGCTGCTCGGCGCGATCTACTTCTGGTTTCCGAAATTCACCGGCCGCATGATGAGCGAGCGGGTCGGGGTGTGGAACTTCTGGCTCGCGTTCATCGGCTTCAACGTCGCGTTCTTTCCCATGCACATCCTCGGCGTGCAGGGGATGCCGCGCCGGGTCTACACCTACACGGCCGACATGGGCTGGGCGAACTTGAACCTCGTCTCCACGCTCGGCTCCTTGCTGTTCTTCATCAGCTTCGTCCTGTTTCTCGGCAACGTGCTGTGGAGCCGGCGCCACGGCGCCGTCGCGGGCGACAATCCGTGGGACGCGGGCACGCTGGAATGGGCGACCTCCTCGCCGCCACC
>JAQGJZ010000507.1 GCA_028290385.1 Enterovirga sp. | reverse complement strand
TGCAGCGGCAGGTTCTCCACGCCACCCCGGATGTCGGCCGGCCGAAAGTGGCGAGCGCCGAGGATGCCGTGCGGCGCCTCAATCCGGGCGTCGCCGTGGAGACGCATGAGGCCCGGCTGAAGGCGGAGACCGCGCGCGAGCTGGTCGGGGCCTACGACATCGTGGCGGACGGCTCCGACAATTTCGAGACGCGCTATCTGGTCTCGGACGCCTGCTTTCTCGAAAAACGGCCGCTCGTCACGGCCGCGCTCGGCCAGTTCGACGGCTCGCTCACCACGATCCGGGCGCACGGGACGGGTCCCAGCGGCGAGCCGAATCCGACCTATCGCTGCCTGTTCCCCGAGCCGCCCCCGGCCGGGACGGTTCCCGCCTGCGCGGAGGCGGGCGTTCTCGGCGCGCTGGCCGGCGTCATGGGCTCGCTCATGGCCATGGAGGTGATCCGCGAGATCGTCGGCTTCGGGGACGGGCTCGTCGGCCGCCTGCTGATGGTCGATGCCCTGTCCATGCGCTTCGAGACGCTGCGCTACGGCTGGGACGAGGCCAACCCGCTGAGCGGAACCGCCGCCTCCTAGGCGGCGCCCCGGCGCCGCAGCGGCAGGCCGGCGGGACGAATATTTCGCGTTACATCGCGACTATTCCGGGCCACAAATAACGGATAGTGTAGCTGGAGCCATAAGAAGAAATACCCCTGAGATCCGCACCACGGAAGGTGGAGCCGCCGATGTCAGACATCTTTCCAGCCCGCGATTTCGGCCAGACCCCGGGCGGCCAGCGAATCGACCTGCTCACGGGCTCGCCGCAATGGGGGCCGATGACGTTCGAGACGAACACGGCGATGTTCGGACCGAATGCGGACCCCACCCTCGGCATCGGCTACAATTACGGCTACGGCGGCAACAAGCCGATGCCGAACGAAGCCTCCATGTACTGGATGGTGGAGGGAAATTACGATCGCAGCCACGCGGGCATCCCCGATGCCGTGATGGAACAATATTGGGAAGCAACATCGGCCGATCGGAGCATCCAGTGGCGCCCGATCTTCGCCATGGCCGACAAGTCGGCTGCCAGCAACGACCGCGACACCTTCATCAAGGCGCTCGACTTCTATGGGCCCGCACCGACCGGCGGCGGGACGGGTTCGAGCGGCGGCATCCGCATGTTCTCGGCCAAGGACGGGCCGAGCATGCAGTCGGACGAACTCACCTACGTGTTCTCCCGCGGGGGCATGCGGATGGAGGGTTTCAGCGACTACGACACAACCATCGCGATGCGGGCCGGCGCGACCAAGAACGCCATCATGCAGTTCGGCAGCCAGGGAATCGACAACGCGATGTCCATCGGCACAGCGGCGCCGCATGTCGGCTACGTGAGTGTCGGCCCGCAGGGCGCGCAGATGCGGTTCACGGCGGTCAACAGCGGCAAGGGGCTGTCCGTCGGGATCAATGCCGGCAGCCGCAGCACGGCCGCGCTCGACGTGGACCTCAAGGGCACCTGGGCGAACGAGGTCGGCGTCAGGGTGCGACAGCAGGAGGGCGGCTCGGGCAACCTGCTCCAGGCCGAGAACAGCGCCGGCATCGTGGGGAGCGGGCTCGATCGGTCGGGCTATCTCTTCACGCAGCTGAACGCCGCCCCGAGCCCCGCCGAGGTGCGGGCCGGAGAGGCTGATTTCTGGTTCGATGCAACTCCGGGCGCCGCCAAGCTCGTGGTCACGGCCCGAGACACGGGCGGCACGCTACTGACCGGCTCCGTTCCCCTGCTGCCGAGCACGGCCCAGCCATCCCCGGTCACGCCGCCCAATCTCGGCTACGATCCGGTGGACGGTGCGAACATCCTGTCGCTCGGTGCAGGCGACGATACGGTCGGAGGGCTCGACACGCTCGACATCATCTTCGGCGGGCCCGGGAACGATACGTTGAGCGGCAATGGCGGGAACGACCTGCTTTACGGCGGCCTTGGAGCGGACACCCTGATCGGCGGCGAGGGCAACGATCTGCTCTGGGGCGATGGCGGGAACGACAAGCTGACGGGCGGCAACGGGGCGGACACCTACGGCTTCGCGGCCAGTAGCGGGGTCGACCTGATCACCGGGTTCAGCCAGGCAGAAGGCGACCGGCTCGCGCTCAACGGGCAAAGCTATGTCACGGGCGCGGACGACCAGGGCAACCTCACCCTGACCCTGTCGGGCGGCGGGGCGGTGACGCTGCAGGGCGTGCCGGCCGCAACACCTGTCACACAGAACTGGTTCAGCTGAACCTCCGCTCGGGACCGTAGCCCCATCGAGAGCGCGGCCCCAAAATGCCTCGGTCCGTCACGTCCCGCCCGCTCCGAGCCGCCGTTGGGGTGTTTCGATGTCCATCAGCAGCCAGCTGAGCCACCTGTCGGTTCTCGCGAGCCGGTTCTTCGTGACGGCTCATGATTGGGGGCTGCCCGCCGCATCCGGCATGGTCGTGCGGTCCAAACTCGGCTCGGGCACCTGGGCCGTTCGCCTCAGGGGAAGCCCGGGGCCGTTCTGGTTCAGGTGCGGGCTCGATCGCTCCGTCCTCACGCAGTTCGGGCGCGAATTCGGGATCATCGACCCGCGCGACGGCCCGCCCATCCGCAGGATCGTCGATGCGGGTGCCAACATAGGCGTGTTCAGCGCCCTGGCCCGCCGCCTCTATCCCGGAGCCGAGATCCTTGCCCTCGAGGTGGAGCCCGAGAATTACGCGCTTCTGGTCAAGAATGCCGAGGCTCTCGGGCACATCACCCCGGTCAACGCCGCCCTGTGGTCGGAGACGGGACGGGTGTCGCTGATCCTCGGCGACAATCCCGAGGCACACGCGGTCACGGACCGGCCCGAACCCGGCGCGCAGCAGGTGGCGGCGACGAGCCTGGGCGACCTGCTGATGACGCACGGTTGGGACAGTATCGACATCCTGAAGATGGACATCGAGGGCGCGGAGGCCGCGGTGATCGGCTCGCTCGGGGCGGACCTGATCGGCCGCATCAACTGCATCCGGGTCGAGTGCAACGACACGGAGGCACCAGGGAACTTCCTGGACATGGCCAAGGGACTTCTCTCGGCCGATTTCGACTCCTACGCTTTCGACGAGAACGTCTATTTCATCCGGCGCAGCACGGGCTGGGCCTTCCGACGCCGCTATCCAGGTGTGGCGGACATTCCGTGCTACCCCGCGTGAGGCCGGGGGCGCGACCGGCATGAGGCGGCCGCCATGAACCGGGGCTGGCTCACGGCAGCGGGCGGCCTTCTGGTCGGCATCGTCCTCATCCAGCTCGCGCTCGGGGCGGACGTGGTCACGCTCGCGCTGAGCCTTGCATGCGCCCTCATCGGGCTCTACCCGATCCTGCGGATCGGCTTCGACCTCTATACGGTGTTCGCCGGCCTCTTCTGGCTCCGCTACACGGGCGCGGCGCTCGTGGCGAAGACGCTGTATCTCCAGCCGGTCGACTCCCTCCTGAAATCCCCGGTGGAGAGCTACCTGCT
>JAQGJZ010000475.1 GCA_028290385.1 Enterovirga sp. | reverse complement strand
CTTCTGGTTCAGCGCGTAAAACATCGCCAGGCGGACTTTCGGATTGTCGAACGGCTTGAGCAGATGGTTCGGCCGCAGCGTGTATTGCAGGCCGAGCGGGTTGTAATCGACGAGCTTGATCGACTTGTCGCCCTTCAGCAGCGGGATCAGGTCGTGCGGGGGCTGCTCGTAGTAATCGATCTCTCCCCCGAGCAGCGCGTTTGCGGCCTGCTGGTGGTCCGGAATGGCGAGCCACTCGACGCGGTCGATCTTGACCACCTTGCCGCCGGCGAGCCCGGAGGCCGGCTCGGAGCGCGGCTTGTACTTGTCGAACTTCACGTAGACGATCTTGTCGCCCGGCTTCCACTCGTCCAGCTTCAGCTTGAACGGGCCGGAGCCGGTGAAGTCGGAGATCTGCGTGTTCGGGTCGGTGTCCGCGACGCGCTTCGGCATCATGAAGGGCACGTTCGAGGACGGCTTGCCGAGCGCGAAGAGCAGAAGGCCCGTCGGCGACTTCAGCTTGATCGTGAAGGTCTTGTCGTCGCTCGCCGAAACGGTCTCGACAAAGGTCATGACCTTCTGGCCGAGCGGATCTTTGGCGGCCCAGCGCTTGATGGAGGCGACGCAATCCTCGGCCGTGACGGGCTTCTCGTCATGCCAGAGCAGCCCGTCGCGGAGCTTGAACGTGTAGGTGAGCTTGTCGGGCGACTCCGTGTAGGTGTCGACCATCTGCGGCTTCACCTCGCCCTTCTCGTCGAGTGCGAAGAGCGTGTCGTAGACCATGTAGCCGTGGTTGCGGACGATGTAGGCCGTGGTCCAGATCGGATCCAGGATCTTCACGTCGGAATGCATGACGGCCTTCAGCGTCGTCTGCGCTTGCGCCACCGACGAACCGGCCAATGCCGCTGCCGCAATCGCGGCCGTCCTCCACGGGAAACCCATTCCTACCTCCGCTGTCGCGCCCCTTGCGCGCTTCTTATGAAAGGAGAATGCACGCGGCGTGCCGCCCCGTGTCAATCGGACATACGTGTAGCGTCCCTCTCATAGGCGGCCGCGATCGCGAGAAGTTCGCGATCGGCGCGGGGGCGTCCGACGAGTTGCATGCCCATGGGCCGTCCGGACGCGTCGAAGCCGACCGGCACGTTCACGACCGGGCAGCCGGACAGCGTGCCGGGCACGACCACCTCCATCCAGCGGTGATAGCTGTCCATGGCAACCCCGGCGATCTCACGCGGCCAGTGCCACTCGCCCGGAAACGGGAAGACCTGCGCGGTCGGCAGCGCCAGCGCGTCGAAGCGCTCGAACAGCTTGAGGGCCACCTGGTAGAAGGTCGCCCGCACCTTCGCGGCGGCCGCCACCTCGTCGGCGCGCAGCGCCATCCCGCCCTCGATCTCCCAGATCATCGCCGGCTTGAGCAGCGCCCGGCGCTCCGGATCGGCATAGTCGGAACCGTAGCGGCTGCTCATCGCCCAGTGCCGCAGCACCACGAAGGCGCGCCACAGATCCGCCCAGGGGAAGGGGACCGACACCGGCTCGATCTGCCACCCGGCCGGCTCGAGCTCGCCCAGAGCCGTCGCGCAGAGGTCGAGGATGCCGGGCTCGAACGGCAGCCGGCCATCGAGGTCGGCGAGCCAGGCGATCCGCGGCGCTTCCTTCGGGGCCAGTCCGGCCTCGAACGGCTCGCGCTCCTGCTCGAGCGAGAGCGGCGCGCGCGGATCGTAGCCGGCCATCACGGTCAGCATGGTCGCGAGGTCGGCGACGCTTCTGCCCATCGGGCCGTTGGTCGCGAGCTGGGCGTAGAACGGGTCCTGGGCCGGGACATTCGGCACTCGCCCCTGGGACGGCCGAAAGCCGAAGACGTTGTTCCAGGCGCCCGGGTTGCGCAGCGAGCCGCCGAAATCCGAGCCGTCCGCGATCGGCAGCATCCCGAGCGCCAGCGCGACCGCGGCGCCACCGCTCGAGCCGCCGGCGCTGAGCTCGGGCAGGTAGGCGTTGCGGGTTGGGCCAAAGACCGGATTGTAGGTGTGCGAGCCGAGCCCGTATTCCGGCACGTTGGTCTTGCCGACGATGATCGCCCCCGCCGCGCGGATGCGGGCGACATGCAGGTCGTCCTCGGCCGGAACGTGGTCGGCGAAGAGGGGCGAGCCCCAGGTGGTGCGGAGCCCGGCCGTCGCCGCCAGGTCCTTGATGGCGATCGGCAGGCCGTGCAGGGCGCCGATCTCCCCGCCCGCGGCCCGGGCCTGGTCCGCCGCGCGCGCCTCGGCCAGGATGTCCTCGCGCGGACGCAGGGAGACCACGGCGTTGTAGGTCGGGTTCAGGGCCTCGATGCGATCGAGGGAGGCGGTCACGAGCTCGACGGAGGAGATCTCGCCCCCGCGGAGCCGGCGCTGCAGCGAGACGCCGTCCTCGGCGAGGAGGTCGGGCGGCTCCATCCCGGCCGGCGAGACGAGCCGGCCATCGCGGCGAAAAGCGGGGCGCCGCATCAGTGCAGCCTGTGCAGAAGGCCGGCGATCAGCCGCCCGCGCTGAGCCAGGCTGTCCACCTCGATGTACTCCTCGAGCGTGTGGTAGCCGGCGCCGAGAAGGCCGAGCCCGTCCAGGGACGGGATCCCGGCCGCGCCGGTGAAGTTGGCATCGGACCCGCCCCCGGCCGAGCCGTGCGACAGGTCGAAGCCGAGATCCGCCGCGACGCCGCGCGCTACCTCGAACAGCTTCATGGTCCCCCCGTCCGGCTCCCAGACGGGGCGGGTCACGCCGCGCGTCACCGTGAAGCTCGTGCCGTCGGCGTTGCGGGTTGACAGCGCCAGCATGCGCTCGACACCGCGATCCAGGTCGGCCTGCCGCTTGGCCATGGACAGCGCCTCGGCCCGGCAGGTGGTCGGGACGCAGTTCACCCAGCGCCCGCCTTCGATCACGCCGACCGAGAACGTGCAGTTGTCATCCGTCATCTCCTCGATCGCGAGCAGCTGGCGTGCCATCGCGTTGACGGCGGAGCGCCCGTCCTTGAGCGTGGCGCCGGCGTGGCTCGGCCGCCCCTCGGCAAGGAGGTTGAAGCGCGCGATCGCGTAGCGCCCGGTCACGACGCCATTGCCGGGCTTCCCGGGCTCGGGGACCAGAACGTAGCGGTGCTTGCCCGCCTCGCTCATGATGAGCTCGCGCGTGCCCGGGCTGCCGATCTCCTCGTCGCTGGTCAGCAGAATCGAGACCGGCAGCGGCGTCTCGATCCCGGCGCGGGCGAGCTCGATGACCGATTGGAGGGACGCATAGGCGCCGCCCTTCATGTCCAGAATGCCGGGCCCGTAGCAGCGCTCTCCCTCCCGCCGGAACGGCAGCTTCGCCAGCGTGCCGACCGGATGCACCGTGTCGAGATGCGACATCAGCAGGATGCCGGGCGCGCCGCTGTTCGGGTGCGGAAAGTCGGCCCGCACGCAATCCCCGAGGCCCGCCGGGCCGGGGATGCGCTCCACCTTCGCGCCTGCCGCGGCAAGGTCCGAGGCCGCGACATCCATCATGCGATTGACCGCCGGGACCTCGAAGGTCGGGCTCTCGGTCTCGATCCAGCGCTTGAGGCCGGCAAGCATGTGGTCGGTGTCGAAGGGGAGGGCGGCGGGGTTCATGTCAGCTCGCTTCAGGTTTTTGGCGCGGAGGCTGGGGCACTCCCTCCCCCTCGCGGGGAGGGTGGCCCAATCCTCGGGCAGCGCCCGAGGAGGAGGGCCGGCAGGAAGATCCTCGACGGAGGACGTGGCGGCCCGCCCCCCACCCCCGTCCCCTCCCCCTCGCGCGGAGGGGAGGGCGCCCTCCCTGACGGCGTCACGCCGCGAGGCGCTTCTCCACGACGCGGGCCAGAAGGCTCGCGCCGATCGGCAGGATCTCCTCGCCGAGCACAAAGGCGGGGTTGTGCAGCGGGACGCGTCCGGTGTGGCCCACAAAGGCATACGCGCCCGGCACGGCGCGCAGCATGTCGGCGAAATCCTCCGAGCCCATCATGGGGTTCGGATCGGTCAGGGTCTTTTCGGTCCCGACGATCTCGCGTGCCGCGTCCGCCATGGCCTCGGCCTCGGCCTTGCCGTTCACCAGCACCTCGAAGATCGGCCGGATGTCGACCGCGATCTCCATCCCGAAGGAGAGTGCGATACCCTGCGAGATCGTGCGCATGCGCTCATGCACGAGCGCCGCGATCTCCGGCGAGAAGGTCCGGATGGTGCCGGCCAGGGAGGCTTCTTCCGGGATCACGTTGTAGGCCGAACCGGCATGGATCTGCGTGATGGAGAGCACCGCCGCCTCGAGCGGATTGGCGTTGCGCGACACGATGGTCTGCAGCGCCTGGGCGAGCGCGGTCGCGGCCATGATCGGGTCGCGGCCGACATGCGGCATGGCGCCGTGGCTGCCCGCGCCCGTGATCTTGATGTCGAAGAAGTCGGCGCCCGCCATGGCCTCGCCCGGCCACACGGCGATCTCGCCGGGCTGCAGATAGGGCGAGTTGTGCAGCCCGTAGATCTCGTCGCACGGGAAGCGCTCGAACAGCTTGTCGCCGAGCATGGCGCGCGCGCCGCCATGCCCTTCCTCGGCGGGCTGAAAGACGAACACGGCCGTGCCCCTGAAGCCGCGGTTCTCGGCGAGGTAGCGCGCGGCGCCGAGCAGCATGGTCGTGTGCCCGTCATGCCCGCAGGCATGCATCTTCCCGGGGACCGTCGAGCGCCAGGGCAGGTTCGTGATCTCCTCGATCGGCAGCGCGTCCATGTCGGCGCGCAGCCCGATCCGGCGGCCCGGGCCGCCGGTGCCGTGCAGAATGCCGACCACGCCCGTGCGGCCGACATTCCGGTGCACCTCGACCCCCCAGGAGGCGAGCTTCGCCGCAACGACCTCGGAGGTCCGCACCTCCTCGAAGCCGATCTCCGGGTGGGCGTGCAGGTCGCGCCGGATGGCGACGAGGTCCTCGGCGAAGTCTTGGATGGCGGGCATGATGCCCATGGTGCTTCTCCGTCGTGAGGGAGGTGTCAGGAGGGGCGGAACACCGGGCCGAGCGGCGCCATGCGTGTTCCGGGCCGGAGCCGCGTCCAGGGCAGGGCGGCCGGATCGACCGGCATCGGGCCCGGGGCCGCGCAGACCAGGATCGTCTCGGCGATCGGCTCGAAATCGGCTCGGAAATGGACGGAGCTCTTGTTGACCAGGATGGCCTGCTCGGTCGGCTCGATCCCGACCTGCCGGTACATCGCCTGATCGGCCATCTGCGCCTTGCGGGACGCAACCGCGATGCGGACGTCGCCGATGCGCAGGCACGCGCAGGGCCCGAGCTTCATGCGGGCGCCGCCATAGAAGGGCCCGGGCGCGACGAAGTTGCCGTCGGACAGCGCCTCCACGGTGAACTCCGCCTCCAGCGGCGCATCACCCGGGACGCCCGACTTCGCGCCGAGCGCGAGCCGGATCGTGGCGCCTGTTCCGGCCGCGTGCGCGGCAGCTGCCGCCGCAGGATCCACGATCATGCCGATCGCCGCGCGCTGCGCGTGGTTCTGCACGAGCGCCCTGGCCATGCCCATCGTGTCGGAATCGCCGCCCGCGCCGGGATTGTCCTGCGTGTCCGAGATCACGACCGGACGGCTCGCGCTCTCGGCAAGGCGCATCGCCTCGCGCACGCCCTCATCCGGCGTGTAGACCCGCCCCCGGAAGGCTTCCTCGCTGGCGATCACGAGGGCGGCGATCTCGTCCGCGGCGGCGTCGGCATCGGCCTGCGTGACCCCGTAGGCGACGACGGAGGGTCCGCAATCCGGGAAATCGGCGGCCGGAAAGCCCGGCAGGAAGGAGAGGGTCGGAACGCTCCCGCTTTGGCGCGCCGCGAGGCGGCCGTAGATGGTCCGGCACGGCTCCATGGCGGTCGCCTGCCAGGCGATCGGAATCAGGAACGGGATCTGCCGCAGCGCCTTCGCGTGCCGCTTCTCCGTGCCGATGATGGTGGCCAGGTACTCGGCCGAGCGCCGCCCGGTCTCCGCCATGTCGACATGCGGATACGTCCGGTAGGCGATCAGCGCATCGGCGCTCTCGACCATGAGCGGGGTGACGTTGCCGTGCAGATCAAGGCTCGCCACCAGCGGCACGTCCGGCCCGATCGCGAGGCGCACCCGCCGCAGGATCTCGCCCTCGCCGTCGTCGAAATGGTCGGCCACCATGGCGCCGTGCAGGTCGAGAAACACCGCATCGACCGGCAGGACGGCGCGGATTCGCTCGACCAGGTCCCCGGTGATCCGCTCAAAGGCGTCGCGGGTCACGTGCGCCGACGGGCTGGCGGCGCACCAGAGTGCGGGCAGAAGGGTCCAGCCGCGCCGGTGTCCTTCCTCGATAAAGCCCGCCGCCCCGACATTCACCGTGTGGACGGCCTCGAACACGGCTTCGCCGCGGGTCAGGACCGGCCAGCCGCCACCCTCCTCGAAAGCCTCCATCCCGGCCTTGGACGGCGCAAACGTGTTTGTCTCGTGCAGGAAGCCGCCGAAGGCGACGCGATAGGGCATGTTTGAAAGAATGTGTCCGTGGTTAGGGCAGAGCCAAGCACGCCACGCGCCTCCCGCCAAGCTTGAAAATCGCGTGCTCAGGCCTGTGCTGCGGGGCCGATGTCGTTTCGTGCGGTTTGCAAGCACGAACGCTGCTGCGGGAGAGTATCGGCGGGGCGCGGTTGCGCAGCAAAACCCTGCAAGCCGGGTTCATCATCATTGTTCAGGCAGCTTGACCATACACGCAAGCCGACAGGTCAGTCTGAAACCTCTGGATGGGCTTGCGAGTTGTCGCCGCAAGTCAACGACATCTCAGGGACCCACGGACATGAACAAGGTCATCTCTGTCGCGGTCGCGACGGCGCTGGGCGCCGGCCTGATCGCTGCTTCGCCGGGCGCCAATGCTGCACCGATGAGCCGCTCTGTCCCGAGCGTCGACGCGCTCGCGGCGGCGGTTCCGAACGCGGAGTATTCGGGCTATCGCGGCCGTCGCCACGTGTATCGCAGCCACCGCGGGCGCAACGCTGCCGGCGCGGCGGCCGTGGTCGGCATCGCAGGTGCGTTGATCGGCGGCGCGATCGCGGCGCAGCACCGGCGCGGCTATGATTACGACCGTCCCCACGGCCGCTACGGCTATTACGACGGCGGCTACGATTATTACGATCGCTACTAAGCGGGGCTGGGCTCACCGGCCTGTCTGACGGAAGCCCGGTCGCCGAAAGGTGGCCGGGTTTTTCGCGTCACTCGCTTTCGCGGCAGGACTGGCACTCGCCTTCGAGCTCGACGGCGCGGCTGACCGGCCGGAAGCCGACCTGCGCGGCGGTGCCGGCCAGGTCGCGCGCGATCTCGCTGGAAGCGAGCTCGTCGACATTTCCGCAGGTCGAGCAGACGAGAAACACCGTGGTCTCGCCCGCGCCGTGCTCGTGCGCGCAGGGTAGGTAGGTGTTGCGCAGGGCGATCCGGTGGATCAGCCCGGCCTCCATCAGGAATTCCAGCGCCCGATAAACCGAGATGGGCGAGATGCGGCGCTCCCGCCCGAGTTGCTCGACCAGGTCATAGGCGCCCAGCGGCCCCGCGCTCGCGGCTAGACGCTCGAAGACGCGCCGGCGCAGCGGCGTGAATTGCAGGCCCTTCTCGCGGCAGACCTGCTCGGCATGGGCAATGAGCTGCTCGGCCTCGTGCGGCTCATGATGATGGTGGTGATGTGCATGCGCCCCTTCGGGCGCCGCCTGTCCCTTGCCCATGGCGGACCAGCCTCCGTTGCGGTTACAATATAACAGCAGGGACCCCGTCCCGGCCACCCTGCCGGACGGAACGCCGCGGCCGTCCACAGATCGGTGCTGACGAACCGGTTCTCTCGGTCTATGTTATATCCTAACATCCGTCTGGCGCCCACCCAGGCGCCGCCGACGTATCCGAGTGCACCCGTGAACCACCAGCTACGCGCCCGCTCCGGCCGGGAGCCCGCACGCTCCTCCTTGATGCTGCTCGGCCTGGGCGAGAGGCTTGCGATCTCCGTGCTCCTGTCGGGCGCGGCTTTCCTGAGCGTCGCCTGGGCCCTCGCCTGAGGCGAGCATGACACCGGACGCGGTCGGCGCCAGCCCGCCGGCCCTGACGTTTCGGGCGGCTTCGTTCGGCTATGCCGGCCGCCCCGCCATCGAGGGAATCGATGGCACCGTGCGGCGCGGAGAGGCGCTGGCGCTGGTCGGGCCGAACGGCGCCGGCAAATCGACACTGCTGAAGGGGATCGTCGGCGAGGCCGCGCGATTGGCGGGCGCCGTCGACCTGCATGGCTTTGCGGTGCGCAACCTCGCCTACCTGCCGCAGCAGCCGGAGATCGACCGCTCCTTCCCGATCACGGCCGAGGAATTCGCCGCGACCGGCCTGTGGCGCCGGCTCGGCCCCTGGCGGCGCTACGGGCCCGGGCACCGGGCCGAACTCTCCGAGGCGCTCGCGCGGGTCGGGCTCGGCGGGCACGAGGGGCACCTCATCGGGGCCCTGTCCGGCGGGCAGATGCAGCGCCTCCTGTTCGCCAGGACGCTGCTGCAGGACGCCCCGCTCGTGCTGCTGGACGAGCCTTTCACGGCCATTGACGCCCGCACGGAGGCGGATCTCCTCGGCATCGTGAGGGCCTGGCGGGAAGAAGGCCGCACCGTGATCGCAGCCCTGCACGACCTCGGGCAGGTCCGGGCGGTGTTTCCGACGGCGCTGCTGCTCGCCCGGCGCGCGATCGCCTGGGGGCCCACAGCCGAGGTGCTGACGCCGGAGAACCTCGCCCGGGCGGAAGGGCGCCCACTCCCCGATGCCGGCGCCGCCGATGCGGCCGAGACGGCCGCGCTCGCCGCCTTGGGCTCGTCATGATCGACCTTCTGCTCGGCCCCTTTGTCGAGTTCTCCTTTATGCGTCGGGCCCTAGCCGGCTGCTTCGCGCTGTCGCTCAGCGCGCCGCCGATCGGCGTCTTCCTCACGCTCCGGCGCATGAGCCTGATGAGCGACGCCATGAGCCACGCCATCCTGCCCGGCGCGGCCGTTGGCTTTCTGGTGAGCGGGCTGTCGCTGCCCGCGATGACCTTCGGGGGCCTCGCGGCCGGCCTCGCGGTCGCGCTGCTCTCGGGCGCCGTCACGCGATCGACGGCCCTCAAGGAGGATGCGAGCCTCGCGGCGTTCTATCTCGTGTCCATCGCGCTCGGGGTCATGCTCGTCTCGCTCAAGGGCTCGAATGTCGACCTGCTGCACATCCTGTTCGGCACCGTGCTGGCGCTCGACGATCCGGCGCTGCTGCTCATCGGCGGAATTTCGGCCGTGACGCTGCTCTGGCTGGCGATCGCGTACCGGCCGCTCGTCGTCGAATGCGTCGATCCGCTCTTTCTCCGCCTGTCAGGGCGGGCGAGCGCGGTCACGCACCTGTCCTTTCTGGGGATCGTGGTGCTGAACCTCGTCGGCGGCTTCCAGGCGCTCGGAACGCTGCTGGCGGTCGGGATCATGCTGCTGCCCGCCGTGATCGCCCGCTTCTGGGCGACGACGCTGCCGGGCCTGTTGCCCATTTCCGTGCTGGCCTCGCTCGTCTCGAGCTATGCCGGCCTGCTCCTCTCCTACCACGCTGAACTGCCGTCCGGCCCCGCCATCGTGCTCACGGCCGGGGCGCTCTACCTCCTGTCGATCCTGGTCGGCCGGAACGGCGGGCTCGTCTGGCGGATGCGCAGGCCCTCCCACGCTGCAGCCTGAGGGAGGCTCGACCGCGGCGCGCGCCTGTGAGGCGGCCGCGAACGCGCCACCGGCGAACGGGCGCGACGCGGCCGCATCTTGGCTCCGCGGCCGTTACAGAATAACGTTGCTGAACTGCGCACCGGGACCGATCATGATCCGTCTGCTTCGCTGCCTTCCGGCCGTCCTGGCCCTTTTGTCCGGCCCTGCATGGGCGGCCGAGCCGCTGAAGGTGGTCGCCTCCTTCTCGATCCTCGCCGATTTCGCCCGCGAGGTCGGGGGCGCGCGGGTCGAGGTCACCCCGCTGGTCGGGCCGGATGCGGATGCGCATTCGTTTCAGCCCTCGCCGGCGGATGCGCGCCGGGTGAAGGACGCCAGGGTCATCGTCGTGAACGGGCTCGGCTTCGATCCGTGGATCGCCCGGCTCCAGCGCGCCTCCGGCACCAAGGCGGCTGTCGTCACCGCCGCCGTCCGGGTGAAGCCCATCAAGGACGAGGCCGGGCATGACCACGCCCACGATCACGACGTCGATCCCCATGCCTGGCAGGACGTCGGCAATGCCAAGCTGTATGTCGCGGCGATCCGGGACGGCCTGGCCGCGGCCGACCCCGACGGACGGGCGGAGTACGAGGCGAATGCGGCGCGCTACCTCGCCCGGCTTGACGACCTCGAACGCGACATCCGGGCCGGCATTGGCAGCATCCCGGCGGCGCGCCGCAAGGTCGTCACCACGCATGACGCCTTCGGGTATTTCGGCCGCAGCTATGGGCTCACCTTCACGGCCCCGCAGGGAGTCTCGACGGACAGCGAGGCGACCGCGGCCGATGTTGCCCGCATCATCCGCCAGGTGAAGGCGGCGAAGATCCCGGCCGTATTCCTGGAAAACGTCGCGGACCGGCGCCTCGCCGATCGGATCGCGGCGGAAAGCGGCGCCAAGGTCGGAGCCAAGCTCTACTCGGATGCGCTGTCCGCCCCGGGCGGTCCGGCCGCGACGTATATCGACATGATGCGCCAGAACCTCGCGGCTTTTCGGGCCGTTTTGGCGGAATAGCCCCGGCATGGCGCCTGCAGGGACACCCGGCGTGCACTGGGGAATGTCCCGCTTTGACCCGTCGCTCCGAGACTCTGCTTCAACGTGGTCCCATTATCCGGGATCTGACCGTCCCGGACGAGGAATTGGCGCTCCGCCCCGGGCGGCTCAGGGGCCCGCGCCGCGCCGGACGATGGCTGCGCCGCCTGTTCGGCACGGCGCTGATCGCCTGGACCCTGGGGCTCGCGGTCGCGACCTCGGGTTTCCTGCACAATGGCGGCGCGCGCTCCAGCGCCGTCCCCGAACGCCCGGTCGAGCCGGCCCGGGACATCATCATTCCGCTGCCCGAACTGCCGATCCGGTCGGAGTTCAGATAGGTCGCCACGCAGTCACTCCGCTTCTTTATCGAACGCGGGTGTGGCGTCGGGCGAATTGCAGGCGGGTCGGCCGGGCGGTTAAAGGAAGCAGCGCGGCGCGGCGGCCGACCGGCGGGATGCGCCGCGCGCGACCTTTTCGCCGGGGGTGCGCGAGGCGGCAAACGCGCCGGGAACTCACACCGGGCCGCCACGTTAAGGACCCTTAGTGTCAAGCTGCCAAGCTTGGGGCGGAAAATAAGAGACCGCGGCGTATGGGGCAGGACGGGTTCAGTTTGTCGAGCCTCAGCAGCGACGAGCGCTATCGGCTGCTGGTCGAGGCGGTCACGGATTACGCCATCTACATGCTCGATCCGTCCGGGATCGTGACGAGTTGGAACCGCGGCGCGCAGCGCTTCAAGGGTTATACCGAGGGGGAGATCCTCGGGCAGCACTTCTCCCGCTTCTACACCGACGAGGACCGTGCTTCGGAGCTGCCCTGGCGGGCTTTAAGGATCGCCGCCGAGGAGGGGCGCTTCGAGCAGGAGGGCTGGCGGGTCCGCAAGGACGGCTCGTTGATGTGGGCGCATGTCGTCATCGACCCCATCCGCAACGATGCCGGCCAGTTGCTCGGCTACGCGAAGATCACCCGCGACGTCAGCGAGAAGAAGGCCACGCAGGACGCGCTGCGCCGCAGTGAAGAGCGCTTCCGCCTGCTCGTGCAGGGCGTGCACGATTACGCGATCTATATGCTCGACCCGGAAGGCCGGATCGCGAACTGGAACACCGGCGCGCAGCGCTTCAAGGGCTACACCGAGTCGGAGATCATCGGCGAGCACTTCTCCCGCTTCTACACGGACGAGGACCGCGCGACCGGGCTGCCCAAGCGGGCGCTGGAGATCGCGCTGCGCGAAGGGCGCTTCGAGCAGGAGGGCTGGCGCGTCCGCAAGGACGGAACCCGATTCTGGGCGAATGTGGTGATCGATCCCATCAAGGGCGACCACGGCGAGCTCATCGGCTACGACAAGGTGACCCGCGATGTCACGGAGCGGCGCGACGCTCAGCAGGCGCTCGAGGAAGCGCGGGCGCGTTTCGTCCAGGCGCAGAAGATGGAAGCGGTCGGGCAGCTCACTGGCGGCGTCGCGCACGATTTCAACAATCTGCTGGCCGTCGTGCTCGGCAACCTGGAGCTTGCCCGCAGGCGTCTTCCGGCCGACCCGAAGCTGACGCAGCTGATCGAGAATTCGCTGCAGGCGGCGGAGCGCGGTGCCACGCTCACCAAGCGCATGCTCGCCTTCGCCCGTAAGCAGGAGCTCGCGACGGCGCCGATCGAGGTGCCCAACCTTGTGCGCGACATGGCCGATCTGTTGCAGCGCTCGATCGGCCCGAGCATT
>JAQGJZ010000435.1 GCA_028290385.1 Enterovirga sp. | reverse complement strand
CAGGCCGTGAACCTGTCCTTCGCGGACGCGATGCCGAAGCTGCAGGACGGCAGCGTCAACGCGGTGCTCTCGTCGGGGGATGGCGGCGCAGGCCGCAAGCTCTGGGAGCACCTGCCCCACTTCACGGAGGTGAACTACGCCGTCCCGCTCTCGATCGCGACCGTCAGCGCAGCAGCGCTGGAGGCGCTGCCCGCCGATCTCCGGCAGGTGGTGCTGGATGCGGCGGCCGAGACGGAGACGCGGCAATGGACCGTGATCCGCACCCGGCTCGACGAGAACCGCGCGCGCATGCGCGCCAACGGCGTCGCGATCCGGACGGAGGTGCCGCCGGATATCGGCGCCGCCCTAACCAGGGCCGCCTCCGGCCCGATCGAAGCCTGGCGTGCCAAGGCGGGGCCGGACGGCCTCGCCCTCCTTGACCGTTACCGCGGGAAGTGACGTGACCTTAGACAAACAAGCGGCCTCCGGCCGCGTGCGCATCGCTGTCGATATCGGCGGCACCTTCACGGACCTCCAGGTGGTGGTCGGCGGCCAGGTCTTCGCGCTGAAGACGCCGACCACCCCGGCCGATCCCTCCGATGGGCTCTTCACCGGCATGCGCGAGGCGGCGCGGCGCTTCGGCTTCGAGCTCGGGGAGGCCGATCTCCTCATGCACGGCACGACCATCGCGACCAACGCCGTGCTCGAGCGCAAGCTGCCCCCGGGCGCGCTGATCACGACGGCCGGGTTCGAGGACGTTCTGGAGATTGGCCGGCATTTCCGGCGCGACGTGTACGGCCTCAAGCCCGAGATCATGCCCGTGCTGGTCCCGCGCGACCGGCGCCTCGGCGTCGCGGAGCGGATCCGCGGCAACGGCGAGGTCGAGCTCGCGCTGGACGATGCGGCCATCGAGGCGCTCGCCGCGAAGCTGGATCGGCTCGGCGTCGAATGCGCCGCGATCTGCCTGATCAACGCCTTCGTGAACGCCGCGCACGAGGAGCGCCTGCGCGACGCCCTCGCCCGCCGTCTCCCGGGCCTGCAGGTCTCCATCTCGTCCGAGGTGAGCCCCGAAATCCGGGAATTCGAGCGGACCTCGACGACAGTGCTAAACGCGCTCCTGATGCCGGTCGTCCAGCGCTACACGCGCCGGCTCACGGAGCGGCTCGCGTCCGAAGGCCTCGGCCTGCGCATCTTCCTCGTGCAGTCGAACGGCGGTGTCTGCAGCCTGGATCTTGCGGGCGCGCAGCCCGCCCGCCTCCTCCTGTCCGGCCCGAGCGGCGGGGCGCTCGCGGCGCAGCGCATCGCGGCTGAGACGGGCTTTCCGAACCTCGTCTCGGTAGACATGTGCGGTACGAGCTTCGACGTTTCGATCGTGCAGGACGGCGCGTCCACCATGGTGAGGCAGGGCGAGGTCGACTGCCTCCCCGTGCGCCGGCCCATGGTCGAGATCCGGACCATCGGGGCCGGCGGCGGCTCCATCGCGCATGTGGCGGCCGGCGGCCGGCTCGAGGTCGGGCCGGAAAGCGCCGGCGCCATGCCGGGGCCGGTCTGCTACCGCCGCGGCGGGACGGAGCCGACCGTCACGGACGCCAACCTCGCGCTCGGCCGGCTGGACGCCGCGTCCTTCCTGAGCGGGGAGATGAGTCTCGACCTCCCGGGCGCGCGCAGCGCGATGGCCCGCGTCGTCGCGGAACCGCTCGGCGTGTCCATCGATGAGGCCGCCGAAGGCGTGCTCGCGGTCGCCAATGCAAAACTCGCGGCCGCGACGCGGCTCAGCTTGTTCGAGAAGGGGCTCGATCCGCGCGATTTCGCCATGCTGTCCTTCGGCGGCGCGGGCGGTCTCCATGCGGTCGAGGTCGCCGAGGCCGTCGGCATCCGCCGGGTGATCTTTCCGCGCAATCCGAGCACGCTCTCGGCCTGGGGCATCCTCCATTCCGACATCGTCCAGGATTTCGCCCGCTCCCGCGTGCTGCGCCTGCTCGAGCCGGAACTGCCCGCCATGGATGCGTTGATCGGGGAGCTCCGCACCGCGTCCGAACGCTTCTTCGCCGAGCAGGACATCGCTCCGGCCGATCGTGGGCTCAGCCTCGCGGCGGACGTGCGCTATGTCGGCCAGGCCTTCGAGATCCTGACACCCTGGCGCCGGGAGATCGGGCTCGGGCCGACGACCGGGGCGGAGCTCGCCGTGCTGCTGGCGGACTTCCACGCTGCGCACCGCCAGCGCTTCTCCTATGCCGATCCGGATGCAGCCGTGGAGGTCGTCACCCTGCGTCTCACGGCGACCGGCCGGGTCTCAAACCCGAAGGTTTCGCTCGCCGATGCGGGCACGGACGCCACCGCCGCCCGCACGCGGCCGATCTACATGCGCGGCGCGCTCCGGGACGTGCCGGTCGTGCGGCGCGAAGGACTTGCCCCCCGCGCGACGATCGCAGGCCCGGCCGTGATCGAGGAGGGCTACACCACGCTGATCATCGATCCCGGCTGGAGCGCCAGGGTGGACCCACACGGCAACATCGTCGCGGAGACGGGAGCGGATTCATGAGCACCCTCTCAGTTATCGAGATCGAGATCGTACGCAGCGCCCTCACGGCCGTGGCGGCCGAGATGGACGTCACCATCTGGCGCACCAGCCGGTCGACGATCGTGCGCGAGCTTCTCGATTATTCCACGGCCGTGTTCGACGCTGACGGGTTCAACCTCGCCCAGTCCGCCCGCATCCCCATGCATCTCAACTCGATGGGAGCCGGGCTGCGCGAGCTGATCGAACGCTTCGTGCCCATCGAGGAGTGGGGGCCGGGCGACGTGATCGTCACCAACGATCCCTATTGTGGCGGCCAGCACCTGCCGGACATCCTGGCCTTCAGGCCGGTTTTCCACGAGGGGCGGCGCATCGCGATCGTGGGCACCCTGTGCCACCACATCGACATGGGCGGCTCGGCCGCGGGCAGCTACGGCGCGACCGCGACGGAGATTTTCCAGGAGGGCCTGCGCATCCCGCCGATGAAGCTCTATCGCGGCGGCGTGCGCAACGACGAGGTCTGGGCGATGCTGCTCCAGAACGTGCGCAAGCCCGACCTCGTGGCGGGCGATCTCGGGGCGCAGGTCGCCTCGCTGACCGTCGGCGAAGCCGGCCTGCAGCGGCTGGCGGCGAAGTACGGAACGGGCGCCTTCCTGGAAGCCGGGCAGCGCATTCTGGACATCTCCGAAGCCGCCATGCGGGACACGATCCGGCGCATTCCGGACGGCGTCTACACGTTTGAGGATTTCGTCGACGACGACGGCATCACGGACGACCCGATCCGGCTCGAGGCCAAGATCGAGATCCGCGGCGACGCGCTGCACGTCGACCTCTCGGGCTGCGCCGCGCAGGTCACCGGACCGATCAACGCGACGCCGTCCATGGCGAGCTGCGCGGTCTACTATGCCGTGATCGCCTGCGCGGACGAGCCGATCCCGGCCAATGCCGGCTGCTACCGCCCGGTGAGCATGACGCTGCCGCCCGGCACGGTCGTGAGCGCGAAGCACCCGGCGCCAGTGGCCCACCGCATCTGCACCGTGCACCGGCTCGCCAACACCATCCTGGGCGCCCTCGCGGGCGCTGTGCCCGAGCGCATCCCGGCCGCCTATTATGGCGTGAGCTATGTGTGCACGTTCCAGACGATCGCCGAGAGCGGCGACAGGAAGGTGCTGGTCGAGATCGAGATCGGCGGTGCCGGCGGCCACCCGGAGCAGGACGGCGCGAGTGCCTATGCAAGCGGGATGCACAACAACAGCAACATCCCGGTCGAGATGATCGAGAGCGACATGCCGCTCACTTTGACGGGCTACGGGCTCCTGCCCGGTTCCGGCGGTGACGGGCAGCACCGCGGCGGGCTCGGGCTCTGGCGCGAATGGCGGGTGGATTCGCCGCGTGCCGCCTTCACGTGCAACCTCGATCGCTTCAAGTTCGCGCCCTACGGGCTCGCGGGCGGCAAGGCCGGCTCGTTCGGGCGTCTCACCCTGATCCGGCCGGACGGGGAACGCCAAAGCCTCGGCTCGAAGGTGACGAACCTGCCGCTCACCCGCGGCGATGTCATCCGGCTGGAAACGTCCGGCGGCGGCGGCTGGGGCCCGCCCGAGCGGCGCGACCCCGCGGCCCGGCAGCGGGACAGCGCACTCGGATACGTCTGAGCGCCCACGCGCGCCGGGGCAGGATTTAGCCCTAGCCCGGGCGCGCCTTCGGGCTGCGGCGATGCGGCCGCGCGGTCCTGGGGCCGGCATGCGCCTCGGACGGCCGAAAGCCGGACAGGAACGTTTCCACGATCCGCCCGACCATCGCGGCCCGATCGCCGGTGGTCGGCGTCCGGTGCACGTGCTTGCGGATCAGGAAGTAGATGAAGGTCGAGTGCAGGTGCCAGGCCAGCTCCAGGTCCATCGCGTCGACCTCGGCCGGCTCGGGCAGGCCGCGCTCCGCATAAAGCTCCTGGACGATGATCCTGAGAAGCTGGTCGACATGTGTGTCGATGTACCGGCGAATGATGTCGTGGCCCGCCAGGCCGGCATAGACCGACACGCGAATCCAGCGCGGCTCGTCGACGGCTTCGAGATAGGAGCCATAGAACGTCTCCAGCCGCTGCCGGAGCGGTTGCGAGCGGTCCCGTAGCCCCCTCTCCCAATCCCGCGACCAGCGCTCCAGAAACACGCGTTGGTAGACGGCTTCGACGAGGTTCTGCTTGGTCCCGAAGTAGCGGAAGATCAGCCCTTCCGAGACGCCGATCCGATGGGCGAGTTGCTTGAGCTGCGCCTCGAAACCGTGCTCGGCGAAATAGTTCGCGGCGGCTTCCAGGATCATGCCCGCGCGCAGCTCGGGCTTCATGCGGCTGCGACGCGATGCGACGCGGTCGGCCGCCGCGGCCTTCGCTCCGGGCAAGTCACTCTCCGCCCCGGCGCTGTCGCCGAGGTGAGGTGGAGGGTCCATTCGCGCTGACGCCCTGACCTTCAAGCCTGCCTCCGGCCTCCGAACCCCCAGCATGACAGCCGCTATTGACTGCGAGCTCAATGAGCTATTGAGTCCTAGATCAATAAGCCATCAGACGCTGAAACGGGAGGATCCAAGTTGGCGCGCAAAGTCATCATCACCTGCGCCGTGACCGGGGCGATTCACACCCCGACCATGTCGCCGCATCTGCCCATCACGCCCGAGGAGATCGCCGATGCCGCGATCGGGGCGGCCGAGGCGGGCGCCGCGATCGTCCACCTGCACGCCCGCAACCCGAAGACCGGTCAGCCCGACCAGTCGCCGGAGGCGTTCGCGCCCTTCCTCAAGGTCATCAAGCAGCGCTCCGCGGCGGTGATCAACATCACCACGGGCGGCTCGCCCACCATGCTGGTGCAGGAGCGGGTGAAACCCGCCGCGCATTACGCCCCGGAGGTCGCCTCACTCAACATGGGCTCCATGAACTTCGGGCTCTACCCGATGCTGAGCCGCTTCAAGGAGTTCAAGTTCGATTGGGAGCGGCCTTACCTCGAAGGCAGCAAGGACCTCATCTTTCGCAACACGTACGGCGACATCGAGACGGCGTTGACCGAGTTGTCGGCGAGCGGCACGCGCTACGAGTTCGAGTGCTACGACACGTCGCACCTGTACAACCTGGCCCACTTCGTCGACCGCGGCCTGGTTAAGCCGCCG
>JAQGJZ010000425.1 GCA_028290385.1 Enterovirga sp. | reverse complement strand
GCGCGGCCTCTCCGCGCTCGACGAAGCGCTTGCCGGGCTCCCCGCCTGGGCCCGGGCTCCCGCCGACCACGCCGTGACCATGACCGGCGAGCTCACGGATTGCTTCGCGAGCCGAGCGGTCGGCGTGGGTGAACTTGCGCGCTGGGCCGCCCGCAATCTCGAGGGCGAGGTTCGCATCTATGCAGGCCGGGGCGGGTTCCTGACGCCGGATGCGGCGGCGGGCGCCGCGGCCGATGTTGCCTCGGCCAATTGGCACGCAACCGCCGGCCTGCTCGCCCGTCATCTGCCCGAGGCGCTTCTGGTCGATATCGGCTCGACCACCGCCGACCTGATCCCCGTCGCGCAGGGAGCGCCGGCGGCGCTCGGCTATAGCGACGCGGAGCGGCTCGAGACGGGCGAGCTCGTTTATACCGGCGTCGTCCGGACGCCGCTCGTGGCGCTTGCCCGGCGGGCGCCGTTCCGCGGCCGCTGGACCTCTCTCGTGGCCGAATACTTCGCGACGACCGCCGACGTGTATCGCCTTCTCGGCCTGCTCGATCCGGAGGCGGACCAGCAGGAGGCGGCGGACGGGCGGGGCAAGTCGCGCCCCGAGACCGAGACCCGCATCGCCCGGATGATCGGCCGCGACCGCGAGGACGGGGAGGGGGCGGATTGGGTGCGCCTCGCCGCCTTTTTCGCCGAGCGGCAGCTCGCGCTGCTGCAGGATGCGGCCGCGCAGATCCTGTCCCGGGGCAGCCTCGGCGCGGCCGCTCCGCTGGTCGGCTGCGGTGCCGGCCGCTTCGTGGCGAGCCGCCTCGCCGCCCGGCTCGGCCGTCCTTATCGCGACCTTGCCGCGTTCGTGCAGAGCGCCGGCGCCTCGGCCGAGTGGGTCTCGTCCTGCGCCCCGGCGGTTGCGGTCGCGCTGCTCGCGGATGAGCCGGTCAGGAGCCGTTCCGCTCGATCCTAGCCTTCAACGCATCGAGCCCCGTGCGATACAGCCCGGTCACGGCCTTGATGGCCGCATCGTCGTTCAGCTCCGGCGGCGGGTCGTTGTTGGGATAGCCGCGGTAGAAGGCGCCGCGCCAGACGACGACCGACTTGCCGCCTTCGTCCGGCTCGACCGCAAGGGTCGCGGCGTAGTTGGTGACGGGCAGGACTTTTACGTCCACAGCCGTGATCCGGTAGGAATAGCTCATCGCGGCGGCATCGTATTTGTAGAGCACCTCGTCGACGGTCGCGCCGCCCTTGAGCGTCAGGCGCCGCGTCGCGTCGATCGCGTTGCCGCCGGGGCCCTCCGTCTTCTCGACCGGCGGCAGCCAGCTCATGTCGTGGAAATCGCCGAGGACGGCCCAGACCTTCGCGGGAGGCGCATTGATCTCCACGCGCTCCTCCACCTTCTTGCGCGGCGGGCCATGCGCGTCGGCGCTCGCGGCGAGCACCATGGCCGAGAGGGCGGCGAGACCCCCGAGCAGCAGATCCCTCATCGTGTCGTCTCCTCGTGTGGTTGCTTGTCCGGGTGCCACGGCGTTCCGGTGCCGAGGGCGGCATCGATCTTCGCGGTGATCCACTCCCAGGCTTCCTGCTCGGCGGGGCCGGCGGTCTTGCCGATCGCGATCGCGAGGTACTCCATCTCCGAGCGCACCTTCTCGGGCGGAAGCATGCCGAGGCGTGTCGAGAGGATCGCCGCCTCGATCACGGCCGCCTGGGCGCGGTTGAAGCCGATCAACGGCAGGTGGGCCGCGGCATGCACGAGGCGGCAGCGAAAGCGAGGCCTGATCTGGTCGCCCGCCACATCGACCACCTCGAATTCCGAATGGGCGTAGCAGGCGGCGAGGCGCACGCCCTCGATGCGGTCGCAGGGCAGGGTGGGCCAGCCGCGCCGCCCCGTGACGCAGCCCGCGAGCACCCGGATATCGGCGGGTGACGAGGCGGCGAGGAAGGGATGGCTTTCGAGGTTGTCGATGGTCGGCGAGGGCCGGAACGGCGCGACGATGTAGCCATCGTTCTCGCGGATCAGCCCGAACGGCACGAGGTGCCAGCCCGAGCCGTCCGCGTTCTTCGTCGTGACGATGGTCTCGAGGATCAGCGGCACGGCTCAGCCCCGCCCGCCGCCGGTTCGCATGGTGTGCCCGGCCTCCTTGAAGGCGGTCGCGTCCTCCGGGACGGGATCGGCCGCGCAACCCCAATCGAGCGCCTCGTCCTGGACGTAGCGCTTGCCGAGGCGCCAGGCGATCTCCGCCTTGGCTAGCTCCTGGCCGAGATAGAACGCGTGCCCGCCGTCATGCGCGACGCCGAGCTGCGGAAAGAAGGACAGGGCCTCCGTCCCGCGCGCATGCAGGGCACGGTTGAAGACGTGGATCCCGTCCTGCGCGACCGTGATGCGGAAGGCTGCGTCCCGCACCTCTGCCGCCTCCGCATCCACCTCGGCGGCGCTCTGAACAAAGGGACGCTTGTCGTGCAGCGCCAGGAGCGCGCGCCCATAGCCTTTGGGCAGGGCGCCGTCCGCCCGCGCCGCGTACATGACGCGGCGGCTGGCGTCGTGCTCCTCGATCGTGCGGCGGGTATGGTCGCTGACCTGGACGACGAGCACGTTGCGGATCGCGAGCTCGGAGCAGATGCCGAGAAGAACCGCGGTCGCCCCGAGGCTGTCGGCCTCCGTGAGCTCGGTGATGTTGCCGGTGCCCATGAGAATCTCGGCCTCCGGCAACAGCCGCCTGACCTCGGCATAGCGGAGCAGGGATTGCGTGAAGCCGAAATGGATCGGCTCCAGGATGGGGTCGACCAGGAACGGTTTTCCCCCCTCGCCGAGCCGC
Organism: Enterovirga sp.; assembly: GCA_028290385.1. GTDB lineage: Bacteria > Pseudomonadota > Alphaproteobacteria > Rhizobiales > Beijerinckiaceae > Enterovirga. The sequence continues at coordinate 65 of JAQGJZ010000425.1, read as the reverse complement.
TCCGCCGCGCGCACGAGGGAGCCGAGATCGTCAGGCCGCACGGGCACGAGCACCGGCACGGCCTC
>JAQGJZ010000395.1 GCA_028290385.1 Enterovirga sp. | reverse complement strand
GGCCTGGTGGGGCGCGGCGGGCGTGCTTGCGGCGACGGCCCCAGCCGGCATGCGCAGCGTTCCGGGCGTGACGGGCACGCCCGACCAGCCGGCCGCGGCGGTTTTTCCCATCATCGGCACGGGTGCGAGGAGGGTCGGGTCGATCCGCAGCGGCGCCGGCGAGAGGCTGCCCGTGACCTCGACGTCGCGCTGGCCACTCGGAAGGGACAGGATCCCAAGTCCAGCCGCGGCGGCGAAGAGGATCGGAACGGCCGCGGCGGTCGTCAGGGCGACGGCCCGGAGAGAGCCGCGCTTAGCGGCGGGAGCACGGAGACGCAACATGGGACGCGACCTGGGATACGCGTGCCCGGCGGAGGCTCCCTGCTGCGTATCGCCCTGCCGCGCTCGTCGCGCAGCGTCCGGGCTCGGCCGCTTCGGTCGTATCTGCCGTTCACCTCACTCCATTGAGCCACGGCATGGTTAATCTGCGACTAAGGCGGGCCGCTCTGTTTGCGATTTCTTGGCCATACCGTTGAAAGAGGCGCAGCGGGCGGGAGTTGCAGCTGCCGGCGCCCTCCCCGCCCAAGCCTCACGCCACCGTGGGCAGGCGGTAATCGCGAAAACGGTCGCGCAGAGCCGTCTTCTGGATCTTGCCCGTCGCCGTGTGCGGGATGTCGGGCACGACCACCACGTCGTCCGGCATCCACCACTTGGCGATCAGCGGCCGCAGGAAGTCGAGGACGTCGTCCTTCTGCGGCTCGCGCCCCGGCTTCGGCACCACGATCAGCAGCGGCCGCTCGTCCCATTTCGGATGCTGGATGCCGATCACTGCCGCCTCGGCGACATCCGGATGGCCGACGGCGAGGTTCTCGAGTTCGATCGAGGAGATCCACTCGCCGCCCGACTTGATCACGTCCTTCGAGCGGTCGGTGATCCGCATGTAGCCGTTCTCGTCGATGGTCGCGACGTCGCCCGTGTCGAAGAAGCCCTCCTCGTCCAAGATCTCCTCGGTCTCGCGCTTGAAATAGCGCCGGACGACGGCGCTGCCGCGCACCTTGAGACGGCCGAAGGTCTTACCGTCATGCGGCAGCGCGACGCCGTTGTCGTCGGTGATCTTCCACTCGACGCCGAACGGCGCGTAACCCTGGGTCACCTTCACGTCGAGGAGCTTCTCGTAATCGTCGCTGTAGACCTCGGGTTTGATCGAGCAGATGGAGCCGACCGGGCTCATCTCGGTCATGCCCCAGGCGTGCAGCACCGGCACGTCGAAGCGCTTTTCGAACGCCTCGATCACGGCGCGGGGGCAGGCGGAGCCACCGATCGCCACGCGCGTGAGGTGGGGCAGCGTTCCGCCGGTCTGGTCCAGATGCTGGAGGAGCGAGAACCAGACGGTCGGCACCGCCGCCGTAAAGGTCACCTTCTCGGCGTTCAGGATGTCGTAGACGGAGGCACCGTCGAGCTTGGGGCCGGGCATGACGAGGCTGGAGCCCGCCATGGGAGCCGCGAAGGCGAGCGACCAGCTGTTGGCATGGAAGAGCGGGACGACCGGCATCACGACGTCGCGGGTCCCGAGCCCGAACGCGTCGGGCATTACGGTCATCAGCGCCTGCATCAGGTTCGAGCGGTGCGAGTACAGCACGCCCTTCGGCTCGCCCGTGGTGCCGGACGTGTAGCAGAGCCCAGCGGCGGTGTTCTCGTCGACCTCCGCCCAGGCGAAATCCGCATCCCCCTCCGCCAGCCACGTCTCGTATGGGACCGCGTTGCGCAGGGACGTCTCCGGCATATGCGCGGCATCGGTGAGCACGATGTAGCGCTCGACCGAGGGCAGCCGGGCCGCCACCTTCTCCATCAGGGGCACGAAGGTGAGGTCGAGAAACAGGATGCGGTCCTCGGCATGGCTCATGATGAAGACGATCTGGTCTTCGAAGAGCCGCGGGTTCACCGTGTGATAGATCGCGCCGACGCCCGTGATGCCGTACCAGGTTTCGAGGTGGCGCCAGGTGTTCCAGGCGAGCGTCGCCACCCGATCCCCGACCGTGACGCCGTCCATCGTCAGGCGCTTGGCCACCTTCAGCGCGCGCTCGCGCACCTGCGCATAATTGGTGCGGTGCATCGGCCCCTCGACCGAGCGCGAGATGACCTCCCGCTTCGGGTGCTCGGTGCCGGCGTAATCGATGACCTTGTGGATCCGCAGGGGCCAGTCCTGCATCAGGCCGCGCATGCATGTCCTCCCCGTCAAGCCTGGTTCCGGCTCAATCTTGAGACTGCACCATAAGCAACGGCAAAGTCTTCGCAATCCGAACCTTGGAGGGGCCGGGCGAAGTCAGGATGCCGCTGCCCTCGGGATCGGCCGAGGGCGCGGGGAAGCGACGCGGCGCCGCCGCGAGCGGAACGCCTCGAGCGCCGCAACGGCGAGGCCGGCGCCGAGAACCGGCCAGCCGGGCCTGATGCCGAGGTCGGGATCGAGCAGCGCGCCGACATAGAGCGGCAGAAAGCCGAGGAACGGCGGCCGCCCGGCCGTGATCCACAGCCCGATCGCATCCCCCGCGAAGGTCAGGGCCGCCGCGAGCAGCGCGAGACCCAGCAGGCTCGGCCAGCCGAGCGCGCCCTCGCTCGCACGCGAAAGGAGCCGGTACCCCATCATCCAGACGAACAGGCCGGCAAACAGGGTCGGCTGCGTGATGTCGGCCTTTGTCTGCTGGAAGAAATGGACAAGGCCGAGCACCGCGATGGCGTAGGTGATCTGGTGCAGCCGCCGCCATGTAAGGCCGCCGAGCCGCTTCAACATCGCGTCGTTCGAGGTCGCGGCGAGCACGGTGAGCCCGAGCAGCGCCACGAAGCCGATGGTCAGGTAGAGGCGCGAGACGATCTCGCCCACGACCTTGAGCAGGTTGAAGCCCTGGTCGGCGACATAGAGCGTCAGGTGCAGGGCGGCGTAGCAGAACGCCGCGACGCCGATCATCCGGCGCACGTCGAAGAGCCGCGCGAACCCGCCCGCCTGCCGCAGCGGCGTCACGGCGAGGGAGGCCAGAAGAAAGACGAGCGCCCACCAGCCGGAGCGATGGATCACCTCGTTAAGCGGGCGCCCACCGAGCGCACCGCGGCTCGCATCGAAGATGCCGAGAAGCGCCGGCCAGAGGAGCACGGCGAGGGTCGCGACGCGCAGGGGCGAGACCTGTCCCTTGCGGTCGCGCCAAAGTGCCAGAGAGCTGACCATTCGCCCGGTTCCTCGTGAGCTCCCCGTCTAACGTCCGGTTCGGCGGGTTTAGTCCGCCGGAGGTGGCCCGATCCTCTTCACGATCGGCGGAGGAGCCTCACACGACGTGCTCCGGCGCCAGCGCGCAGAGGGTCGCCGGGTCGGTTTCGACCTGAAGCGTCACATGGCCGATCCCGAACCGCGCCCTCAGCTCCGCGGCGAGCCGCATCAGGACGGTGTCCCCGGGATGGCCGGCGGGCACGAGCAGATGCGCCGTCAGGGCCGTTTCGGTGGTCGACATGGGCCAGATATGGAGATCGTGCAGGCCCGCAACGCCCGGCTCGGTGACCAGAAAGGCGCGCACCTCCTCCGGGTCGATCCCGGCCGGCACCGCCGCGAGCGACATGGCGACGCTGTCGCGCAGCAGGCTCCAGGTGCCCCAGACGATCACGGCGTTGATCAGGAGGCTGAGGACCGGATCGAGCCAGAGCCAGCCCGTCAGCAAGATGACGAGGCCGGCGACAACCACGCCAGCGGAGACGGCCGCGTCCGCGGCCATGTGCAGATAGGCGCCGCGTATGTTCAGATCGCCCTTGCGGCCGCCGGCGAAAAGCCAGGCGGTGGCGGCGTTCAGCACCATCGCGATGCCCGCCACGACCATCACGGTCACGCCGGCAACGGGCTCGGGTTCGGGATCGAGCAGCCGGCGCAGCGCTTCCCAGGACAGAGCCCCGACTGCGACCAGCAGAAACACGGCGTTGAACATCGCCCCAAGAATGGACGACCCGCGCAGCCCGTAGGTGAAGCGCGCGCTGGGCGGACGGGCGGCCAGCACGGTCCCGGCCCAGGCCACCACGAGGCCGAGCACGTCCGACAGGTTGTGGCCGGCATCGGCGATAAGGGCGACCGAGTTCGACAGGTAGCCGTACACCGCCTGAACAACGACGATCGCGACGTTGAGCGAAATGCCGACCGCGAAGGCGCGCCCGTAGCTGGCGGGGGCGTGAACGTGCCCGACACCGCCCGAATGATGATGATGTTGGTGGTGGTGCCCCGAACCACGGTGCTGGCCGTGTCCGTCCGGCGCAGGGTCGCCGTGAGAATGGCGCTCAGCCATGCAAGGCTCCGTCGAGCCAAGCAGGCAGGTCCGCGATCGTGCCGAGCACATGGTCGGCATGCGGCTCGATTTCGGGGCGGGCCGCGTCCCGCAACGGCCCGGTCAGGACGGCGACGGCCACCACGCCGGCCGCGCGTGCGGCGAGCAGGTCGTGCGTCGAATCGCCAATCAGCGCCACCTCGGACGGGTGCAGGCCGTGCCGCTCGACGAAGGCCGTCACCATGCCGGGGTCCGGCTTTCCGCCGTAACCAGAATCATAGCCGGCGACGAAGCTCATCAGGCCGGTGAGGCCCAGCGCCTCGGCCTGGGCCCGCGCCGACGCCTCGGCATCGTTGGTCGCGATGCCGAGATGCAGGCCCCTCCCGGCCAGCAGGCCGAGAAGCGCGGCGGGCTCGCCGATCGGGGTGAGGTGGCGCAGCCCGCCTTCGCGAAACAGCTCGTCCATCTCGCGGTAGAGCGCCTCGCCGGGCTCACGCCCCAGCGCTTCCGCCCAGAGCGGCCCGTAATGCGCGGAGGATCCGGCGATCAGCGGCGAGGTCGGCAGAAAGCGCCGTTGGTCCTCGACATATTCGCTCACCAGCATCACGCGCTCCAGGCGCGCGCGGTCGCCCTCGGATAGCGCGAGCATGACCTCGTAGGCTGCCGGGCCCCAGGTCCCGTCGAAATCGATCAGCGTCCCGTCTTTGTCGAAGAGAAGCGCCTTCAGGTCGCCCGGAGCGGACGGGGCGGAAACAGCGGGGCTCAGGCGGCAACCTTTTCGATGTCCAGGGTGAGTCCCTGGGGTGTCGGGCGCTCGCGCGCCACGATGCGGTCGTTCGGCCCCATGACGCCGAGGGGCACGTCGCGGTCAGGCAGGACGACCGTGGCACTCTTGTTGAGGAAGACCACCACCTGCCGCCCCTGCTGCAGGCCGGCTGCGGCCCAGCTCTTGAGCTGGCCGTAGAAGGGCTCGCGCCGCCAGGCGCCCGGCGCGCCGGGATCGACCTGCACGAGCAGAAACCGGGTCGCCGGATCCACCGAAAGCACGAGTTTCGAGCGCTCGGGCTTCCATTCCGGCCCGAGCCAGGCCTCCGTCATCCACATGCAATGGAAGGAGCGGCAATGCGCGGGCCGCGTCTCGTGGATGCCGCAGCCGCGGCCGGGCTGGCAATGCCGGCACCAGCTCCCGGCCGGCTTCTCCAGCGCGGGCACGTCATAGACCTTGCAGCACAGGGTGCAGGTGCCGCAGTCGCGGCCCGGCGCGGGCGTCGAGACGAAGGCGGCAGGATCGAGCATGCCGCAATCCTAACCGAGCGGCGGCATCCGGTCGAGGCGAGGATCAGCCTCGGGCGGGCTGCTCGGACGACAGCCGCGAGATGGCCGCGGCGGCGCCCGCCAAAGCGAGCACGGCCGCGACCGTGAGGGAGATGCTCTCGCCCTTCCCCGGGCTCACCGCGAGAAAGATCGCGACCAGCGTCGCGCCGAGCGTTTGGCCGGTCAGGCGGGCCGTCGCCAGCATGCCGCCGGCGGCCCCGCTGCGGGCACGGGGCGCGGCCGAGATCATCGTGCGGTTGTTCGGGGCCTGGAACAGGCCGAAGCCGAGCCCGCAGATCACCATCCGCCAGGCGATGTCGAGCGTCGATGCCGTGCTCGGCATGGTGGCGAGCAGCGCGAGCCCGGTCGCGAAGATCAGCAGGCCCGCCCCGCCGAGGATCGAGGCCGAATAGCGGTCGGAGAGCCGGCCCGCGATGGGGCCGACCACCGCCAGCGCGATCGGCCAGGGCGTGAGGAGAAGCCCGGTCTCCACGGCGCTGCGCCCAAACGTTCCCTCGAAGTAGAAGGGCAGCGACACGAAGGCGAGCATCTGCGCGCAGAAGGAGCAGATCGACGCCACGACCGACAGCCCGAAGACCGGGATCCGGAGCAGGTCGAGCGGCAGCAGCGGGTGCGGCCGGTTGAGCTCGCGCGCGGCGAGCGCAGCCGCGGAGGCAAAGCCGCCGCCGAGGACAGCGAGGCCGAGCCAGAGATGGGGCGAGCGGCTGACGAGGTCGATACCCGAGATGATGAGCCCGAAGGCGAGCG
>JAQGJZ010000340.1 GCA_028290385.1 Enterovirga sp. | reverse complement strand
GCAGCAGCTTGGAAAGGGCCGCGGTCGCGACCTCGTCCGCATAAACGTGCACCTTGATGCCGAAGGAGCCGCCGACATCCTTGCACAGCACCCGCACTTGGCTTTCGCCGAGGTTCAGGTGCTTGGCCAGGATGTTCTGGATCATGTGCGGCGCCTGGGTCGCCTGGTACACGGTCAGGCGATCCTCGCCCGCGTTGTAATCGGCCACCACGGCGCGCGGCTCGAGCGTCACGCCCGTGTGCCGGCCGAACCCGAAGGTCGCCTCGATCACATGGTCGGAGGCCGCAAACGCCGCGTCCGGATCGCCCGCGACGTGCAGGCGCTCCCAGGCAAGGTTGTCGCCGAGTTCGGGATGGATGACCGGCGTCGCGGGATCAAGCGCTGTTTCCATGTCCGCCACCACGGGCAGCTCCTCGTACTCGACGAGCACGAGTTCGGCCGCGTCCTCGGCCTGGGCGCGCGTCTGCGCGACCACCGCCGCGACCGCCTCGCCCTGCCAGGACGCCTTTGCGACCGCGATCGCGTGTTGCGGGGCCGATTTTAGCCCCTTCAGGTGCGTAAGCACGCCCACCCACGGCGTGCACACCGCCTCGAGCTCGCGCCCGGTCACCACCGCGATCACCCCCGGCGCGCTCTTCGCGGCGGTGCTGTCGATCGACACAATGCGGGCATGGGCGTGCGGCGAGCGCACGAAGGCGACATGCCCCATGCGCGGCAGCACCACGTCGCTCACATATTGGCCCCTGCCCTGCGTCAGCCGAGCGAGGTTCGGCCGCGGGACGGAGCGGCCGATATAGGAATTCGGCCGATCGAGGGCCGAGAGGCCGGTCGGGCCGTTATCGAGGGTGGCGCTCATGCGTGCAGCTTGGCCAGTTCGTCGGTTTCAGCCTGCGCGGCCGCTCGGGCCTGTGCGGTCGTCGCAACCGCATCCACGATCGCGTGGTAGCCGGTGCAGCGGCAGAAGTTGCCGGACAGGTGCTCGCGGATCTCCTCGCGGCTCGGGTCCGGATGGCGGAGCAGGAGGTCCTGCGCCGTCACGATCATGCCCGGGGTGCAATACCCGCATTGCAGCGCGTTCCGGTTGCGGAACGCCTCCTGCAGGTCGGCGACTTCGCCCGTATCCGACAAGCCCTCGATCGTCTGGACCGTCGCGCCCTCGCACTGGATGGCGAGCGTCAGGCAGGAGCGGACGATCTCGCCATTGAGACGAACCGTGCAGGCGCCGCAGACGCCGTGCTCGCAGCCGAGATGGGTTCCGGTCAGGCCGAGATCCTCCCGCAGGATGTCCCCGAGATGCCGGCGCGGATCGACGAGCAGCGAAACGGATTCGCCGTTCACCGAAAAGGAGAGAGGATGACGCGGGCTCACGCTGCGGTCTCCTGCTTGCGGGCGAGCGGCGCCTCGGGCGCGAGCGCCGCAACCGCGCGACGGAACAGAGTGCGGGCGAGATGGAGGCGGGTCGCCGCGCTGATCTGGAGGTCGCCCTCCGGCTCGATGTCCTGGCCCAGGGCCTCGACCGCCGCATCGAGTGCAGCCGAATCCAGAGGCTTGCCGTCCAGTGCCTCGGCGGCCCGGACGGCGAGCGTCGGGCGCGGGCCGGCCGCAAAGAAGACGGGCTTCAGATCGCGCAGAGCTCCGCCGGCATAATCCGCCGTGCACGCAATCCCGACGAGGGCATAATCGCCCATGCGGCGGGACAGCTCGAGAAAGGCATGCCGGCGTGTCGGCGCCGCGAGCGGAAACTCGATGGCGACCAGAATGTCGTCAGGGGCGAGGTTCGTGGCGTAGACGCCCTCGAAGAAATCGTCGGCCGCAACACGGCGCTCCCCGCCCTGCCCCGCGATCACCAGCTCGGCCCCGAGCGCGACCGCGCAAGCGGGAAGCTCGGAGGCTGGGTCCGCATGGGCGAGGTTGCCGCCGATGGTGCCGCGGCTCCGGATCGCCGGATGCGCCACGTGCCGGATCGCCTCGGCGAGAAGCGGGGCGTGCTCGCGGATCAGCGCGGAGCGCTCCAGCTCGGAATGGCGCGTGAGGGCGCCAAGCCGCAGGCGCCCGTTCTCGACGGACACGCCCTTCAGCTCCGGGACCTCGTTCAGGTCGATCAGGATCTCCGGCGCGAGAAGCCGGAGATTCAGCGCCGGAACCAGGCTCTGCCCGCCGGCCAGCAGTTTCGCGCTCTCGCCGTGTTGGGCGAGAGCGGAGAGCGCCTCGGCAAGCGAGGCGGCCCGGAGGTAGTCGAAGGCCGGAGCCTTCATTTGATGGCGAGCGGGTTGATCGGCGAGCCCGTACCGCCCGTGATCACGAGCGGCGGTCCCGTGAAGAAGAACTCGTACACGCCGTCCTCGGCGCAGGCCTCAGCCAGTTCCTTCACGTAGAACATCTCGCCCATGGTCAGGCCGATCGCCGGGATCACCACCCAGTGCCAGGGCTGCTGAACCTCGGTCGTCTCGTTCGGACGCACCTCGACACCCCAGGTATCGGAGCAGATCGCCGCGATTTCCTTGGCATGTGACCAGTAGGCGTTCTCGAACTTGACGCCCGGGGCGTCGCCGCCGGCATAGGAGCCCCACTTGCCCTCGCTGAGGCAGCGCTCCATCTGCCCCGTCCGCACGATGACGAAGTCGCCCTTGCGGACTTCCACGCCCTGCGCCTTCGCGGTCGCGTCCAGGTCGTCGTTCGAGATTCCGTAGCCGTCCTCGAGCCACGGCACGCCCTTGTAACGGGCCACATCGAGGAGCACGCCGCGGCCGACCATCTTGGCCCGGGTGTGCTCGATCCCCAGCTCCTGGACACCGCCGCCATCGACGAGCTTGGCGTCGAGGTCGTTGTACATCTTGTCGTCGAGGAAGATGTGGCCGAGCGAATCCCAGTGCGTCGCAGCCTGGACGGGCATGTTGAGCGCGTCGTCGGCGAAGCGAAGCTTGTTGGTCTTGTCGAAGCGGCCGGCGACCGCGTCGGTGCCGGTGGCCAGCATGGTGTGGATCGGGTTCCACCGACCGCCGAACAGGCCGCTCTGCGGCCCCTTGTTGTCCAGCGGAATGCCCATCGCGAACACGCGGCCGGAGCGCACGAGCTTCGCGGCTTCGGCGATCAGCTCAGGCGTGATGTGGTTGAGCGTGCCGATGCGATCGTCCGCGCCCCACCGACCCCAGTTCTTGAGCTTTTCGGCTGCCTCATAGATGGCGGCTTTGCCGACCTGGATATTCATGCGTCCCTTCCCTTACGCCGAGATGGCGGTCACAACATCGAGGAGGGACGAGGATCGCTAGCGCGATCATCCGTCGTTCCTCCCTGTCAGGCCTGTATCCCTTGTTGAGCAGATGTTAAATAAGCTCGCGGCGGGGTCAAGCTGGTCGGCGAAATTTCGCGAAACGAGGTCGGTGATGGATGCAGCGATACGGCTGAAGGTGAATGGAGCCTTGCGAGAGGTATCGTGCGACCCCGATGCGCCTCTCCTTGCCGTGCTTCGGAACGAGCTCGACCTGAAGGCTGCTCGCTTCGGCTGCGGACACGAGCGCTGCGGTGCCTGCCTGGTGCTGCTCGATGGCGTTCCGACCTATTCCTGCGCATTCCCGGTTTCCGCTGTGCGGGAGCGCGAAGTCGTCACGGTCGAGGGGCTCGGCACCGAGGCGGCCCCGCATCCGATTCAGACGGCGCTGCTGGAGGAGCAGGCGGGGCAGTGCGGCTATTGCCTGTCCGGCATCCAGATCTCCGCCGCAGCCCTTCTCGCAAAGACCACCTCGCCCAGCCGCGACGAGATCAAGGCCGCACTCGAGCCGAATCTCTGCCGCTGCGGCGTCCACCTTCGGGTGATCCACGCCGTCGAGCGCGCGGCCGCCATGCTGCGCCAGGGAGCTGCCGCATGATCCGCAACACGCTTCCGCAGAGCCTGGTGGACAATCCGCGGCTCGATCAATGGATCGCCTTCGAGCCGGACCGCACCGTCACCCTCAAGACCGGAAAGGTCGAGATCGGCCAGGGCATCCTGACCGCGCTGCGCCAGATCGCGGCTGAGGAGCTCGACCTCCAGCCACCCCAGCTCAAGCTTCTTTCCGGCGACACCGAGCTGACGCCGGCCGAGGCGTTCACGGCCGGCTCGCTTTCGGTCGAGATCGGTGGCGGCGCCGTCCGGCTCGTATGCGCCGAGGTGCGTGCGCGTATGCTGGAGAGCGCCGCGGCAAAGCTCGGCACCGACGCGGCCGAACTGGCCGTCGAAGCCGGCGAAATCACCCGCGCGGGAACATCGACCGGCCTCGATTACTGGTCGCTCGCCGGCACGATCGACCTTTCGGCCCAGGCGACCGGATCCGTCCCGACCAAGCGCCCTAGCGACTTTCGCGTGGTCGGCCGCAGCGAGCAGCGAATCGACCTGCCCGTGAAGGTCTTCGGCGGCGGCTTCATCCACGACATGGTGCTGCCGGGCATGCTGCACGCCCGCATCGTGCACCGCCCCTGGACCGGAGCGCAGCTTTCCACCCCGGACGAGGCCGTCGGCCGGCTGGCCGGCCCAGGCGTGGAGTTCGTTCGGGACGGCGACTTCGTCGCCTTCGTTTCGCCTGACGAGACGGCCTGTGCCGCAGCGCTCGGCCGCGCCTGGCTGCGCCTGGAATGGACGGGTGGGGAGCCCTTCGCGCCGGAGCAGAGCGAGGCCGAATGGCTGCTGTCGCTGCCGACGAAGGATCGCCAGATCGGGCCGGACAACGCCCCGGCGCCCGACGCAGCCTTCCGGGTTGAGGCACGTTACTCCCGCCCCTATCTGGCGCATGCCTCGATCGGGCCCTCCTGCGCGCTCGCGCTGTTCAAGGACGGACGCCTCGATGTGTGGAGCCACAGCCAGGGCGTCGGCCCGCTTGGCGGCTCCATTGCCCGGGCGCTCGGCCTCGCGCCGGGAAGCGTCGCCGTGCACCATGCCCAAGGTGCCGGCTGCTACGGCCATAACGGGGCCGACGACGTCGCCATGGACGCGGCCATCGTCGCCTTGCGCAGGCCGGGCACTCCGATCCGCGTTCTGTGGATGCGCGAGGACGAGCTCTCATCCTCGCCGTTCGGCGCCGCCATGGTGACCGAGATCGCGGCCGGGTGCGATGCCGACGGTCGCGTGCTCGACTGGACGCTGCGTGTCACGAGCCCGACCCATGTCAGCCGCCCGGGAGCGCATGGCGAGATCCACCTTCTCTCCGCCGAGGCGCTCGCCACGCCCGTGCCCCGGCCGGAAGGGAGAGAGTTCCCGGACGAGCGCGGCGGCGGCGCTACCCGCAACTCGTTCGCGCTCTACGACCTGCCGCCGCAGCGGATCATCCACCGGCTCGTGCCGCGGCTGCCCATTCGCACCTCGGCCCTGCGGGGCCTCGGCACGCTCGGCAACGTCTTCGCGATCGAGAGCGCCATCGACGAGATCGCGGAGCGCGCAGGCCGCGACCCCGTGGCGTACCGCCTCTCGATCATGAGCGACCCACGCGCCCGGCGCGTCATCGAGCGCGCGGCGGAGATGGCGGCCTGGAACCCGGATGACGAAGGCGGCACGGGATCGGGGCGCGGCATCGCCTTCAGCCGCTACAAGAACCACGCTGCCTATGCGGCCGTGGTAGCGGAGGTCGAGGTCGATGAGGAGGTCCGCGTCAAGCGGCTCTTCGCAGCGGTGGATGCCGGCCTCGTCATAAACCCGGATGGGGCGATCAATCAGGTCGAAGGCGGTGCGATCCAGGCGGTCAGCTGGGCCACGAAGGAGCAGGTTCGGTTCGAAGACGGGCGGGTCGCGACCGCGACCTGGGACGTCTACCCCATCCTGCGTTTCCCGGAGGTGCCGGAGGTCGAGGTCCAGCTGGTCGGCGACCCGAACGATCCTCCGCTCGGGATCGGCGAGGTCGCGCTCGGCCCGACGGCCGCTGCCATCGGCAACGCCGTCGCGCATGCGCTCGGTGTGCGTGTCCGCAATCTCCCGCTCAGCCGCGACCGCGTCATGGCAGCCGCCATGGAGGCTGGCTAGAATCGGCCGATGCACCTCGTCGAAATTCTGCTTCCGCTCTACGACAACGAGGGCGAGCCATTCGGACCGGAGCAGTTCGCCCCGGTCCGGGACGAGCTGTCCAACCGCTTCGGCGGGCTCACGGCCTTTACCCGTGCGCCGGCCGAGGGCGTGTGGGACGACGGCGGCGAGCGCCATCATGACGACGTCGTCGTCTACGAGGTGATGGTCGACGAACTCGACCGGGACTGGTGGCTGCGCTACCGCGCGCAGCTCGAGGCGGCGTTCCGGCAGGACAAGGTGTTGATCCGCGCCCACAGGGTCGAGTTGCTCTGACGGGAGACCGGCGCTCGTCCGGCAGCGGACGAAACCCGGCCGGGTCGGCCCGTGTTGGGCGCCAGCACCGCCCTTTGGCGTTGTGCCCAGGTTTTGAGGAGACAGCGACGACGTGACGGAAGACGGGACAACGCTCGACTGCCTGATCGTCGGAGGCGGACCGGCGGGTCTGACCGCGGCTCTGTATCTCGCCCGCTTCAACCGCCGCTTCGTCCTCGTGGATAGCGGTGATCCCCGGGCCGCCTGGATCCCGACCAGCCACAACATCCCCGTCTTCGCGGACGGGATTTCGGGACCCGACATCCTGGGCCGGCAGCGCGCCCATATCGCCCGGTACGATGCCCCCGTCCTCGACGGTGCGGTGACTGCCATCGGCAAGGCCGACGGCCTGTTTGAGGCGGAGATCGAGGGCCCGGCGGGCCGGCGGGAGCTCCGGGCGCGCCGGGTTCTCCTCGCGACGGGGGCGGCGGATGTGGAGCCGGATCTCCCGGATCTTCCGGACGCCGTCCGGCGCGGACTCGTGCGATATTGCCCCATCTGCGACGGCTACGAGGCGGCCGGCCGGAAGATCGGGGTCATCGGCTTCGGCGACCACGGCCTTGGCGAGGCGGTGTTCGTGGCCCGCACCTATTCGTCCGACGTGACACTGCTCACGCTCGGGCAGGGCATGGACCTCGACGCGGACGAGCAACGGCGCATTGCCGAGCACGGCATCAAGGTTGTGCACGAGCCGATCGGCGCCCTCGATGTCGAGGGCAGCCGGATCACGGCGATCCGGACCGGAAGCGGCGCCGAGCACCGCTTCGAGGTGCTGTATTCGGCCCTTGGCCTGAAGCCGCGATCGAGCCTCGCCACCCAGCTCGGCGCCAAATGCGACGAGACCGGCGCGCTCCTGGTGGACGACCACAACCGCACGAGCATCGCCGGCCTCTATGCTGCGGGCGGCGTGGTCCGCGGCCTCGACCAGATCGTCGTCGCCATGGGCCATGCTGCGATCGCCGCGACCGACATCCATAACCGCTGCGAACTGCCGACGGAGGAGGAGGCGGACGGCGGCGTGTAGATAAACCTTGCCCGCCCTCCCCTGGCACGGTTGCCGAATTGGGGCGATGCCGGCTTACTCCCCCGCGCAGAGCGGGAGTGGGTGGTGACGGGCGGAGTTGTGATCCGGAGCCTCGATGCGGAGCAGGCGGAGGCGGCGATCTCCGCCCTGTCGGAGGTGCTGATCGACTGCGTCGAGACCGGCGCCTCCGTCAGCTTCATGGCGCCGCTCGAGCGCGCGAAGGCGGAGGCGTTCTGGCGCGGGGTCGCGGGGGGCGTGGCGGCGGGCGAGCGCGTGTTGCTGGTCGCCGCGGATGCCGCCTCGGGCGAGATCCTCGGCACGGTTCAGCTCGTCACCGGCCAGCCCGAAAATCAGCCTCACCGGGCGGATGTGGCGAAGATGCTGGTACGCCACGCGGCACGCCGGCGAGGCGTAGGCGCCGCCTTGATGCGGGCCGCGGAGCAGCAGGCCCGCGCATGCGGCAAAAGCCTGCTCGTGCTCGACACCGCCAGCCAGGATGCGGAGCGCCTTTACGAGCGCTCCGGCTGGGTCAGGGTCGGCGTCGTGCCCGGCTACGCGCTGCTGCCCGACGGCAGGCCGTGCGACACCGCGTATTACTACAAGCGAATCGCTTGAGCCTCAGGCCGCCTTCTTGCGGGGCGGCAGGCGCACCGAATCGGGGATCGGCAGCGGCGCGTTGGCGCTGTCCTTGAACTCGACGGTGGAAAACAGCAGGTCCGTGTCGCCGATGTTCTCGAGGTCGTGGATCTTGAAATCGCCTGCGGCGTAACGCTCGTGCTGGGTCTCGCCGGCGTAATATTCCGTTTCGAATGTGGCGCCGTTCGCATGGTTGGAGCGCGCACGGCCGGCATTGAGCGCCGTCCAGAAATAATCCAG
>JAQGJZ010000325.1 GCA_028290385.1 Enterovirga sp. | reverse complement strand
AAGGCCTGCTCGCAGCGGTCGAACTCGTCGCCGACAAGGACGACCGTGTCTACTTCGATCCAGCGAAAAAGATCGGCGTCCGCGTCTACCAAGAAACGCTGCAGCGGGGCGTGATCGGTCGCGCCATGCCGAACGGCGACGTGCTCGGCTTCGGCCCACCCCTCTGCCTCAGCCGCGAGGACGTGGACGTCATCGTCGAGGCCGTGCGGGGTGCCCTCGACGCAGTCTCCGCCGAGATCTGAACGCCGTGGCGAGCCAGGAGCTGTCGTACGACGTCATCGTGGCCGGGACGGGCGCCGCAGGCTTTACTGCGGCGCTGACCGCCCGCAAGCAGGGCCTCTCGGTCCTGATGGTCGAGAAGGAGCCTCTCTACGGCGGCACCTCGGCGCGGTCGGGCGGCTGGCTCTGGATTCCGTGCAATCCGCTCGCGGTGCGGGCCGGCGTGACCGATACGGTCGAGGATGCCCGCACGTATCTTCGGGGCGAGACAAGCAACCATTTCGATCCCGAGCGGGTCGACGCGTTTCTGGAACAAGGGCCCAAGATGGTCGCGTTCCTGGAACGCGAGACGGCGGCCAAATTTTTTCTCGGCCGTGAATTTCCCGATTACCACCCGGACAGGCCGGGCGGCGTGGCAGGCGGGCGCTCGATCGGCACTGAGCCGTTGGATGCGCGCGAGCTCGGGCGACACGTCGCGCAGTTGCGCCGCCCGCTACCGGAAACGACCTTTCTCGGCATGTCCATCGGCTCGGGGACCGAGATCCGCCACTTCTTCAACGTGACCCGTTCCGTAGTCTCGGCCGCCTATGTGGCCACGATCCTTGCGCGTTACGGCCGGGATGTGATCCGCCACCGGCGCGGCATGCGTCTCACGAACGGAAACGCCCTGATCGCGCGCTTGGCAAAGAGCGCATTCGAGCTTGGCATCGAGCTCTGGGTGTCCTCGCCGGTCGTGGAGCTCATCAAGCAACAGGACGGCGTTGTCCGGGGCGCTATCGTGCGGCGGGATGGAAAAACCGTCCGGGTCACCGCACGTCGCGGCGTGGTTCTGGCTACGGGGGGCTTCTCGCATGACTCCAAGCGCACCCGCCTTCTGTATCCGCATCTGGGCGGCCAGGGATCCCACCATTCGCCGACTGCTTCCGGGGCTACTGGCGACGGGCTGCGCCTCGCCGAAACGGTTCGCGCTTCGCTCGATGCCGCCCTCGCCAGTCCGGCCGCATGGGCCCCGGTGTCGATCGTGAAGCGGCGGGACGGCAGCCAGGGCCTGTTCCCGCATTTTGTCGACCGACCCAAGCCGGGCATCATCGCGGTGACCAATGCGGGGCGTCGCTTCGTCAACGAAGCTAACTCGTATCACGACTTTATCGTCGCGCTGCTCCGGGTATCGACGGGGGCGCCGGAGGCCTATCTCGTCTGCGACCACGCTGCGATCCGGCGCTATGGGCTCGGCTTCGCCAAGCCGTCCCCCGTGCCGATCGGCCATCACATCCGCTCCGGTTATCTGCTGCGCGGCCGGACGATCGAAGATCTTGCAAAGCAGATCGGTATCGAGCCTGCCGTGCTGCGACAGACGGTCGACGACTACAACGAGCCGGCGCGCCGCGGCGAGGATCCGGCCTTCGGAAAGGGCAGCACCGCCTATAACCGGTTCCTCGGCGATCCAGGCCACACGCCCAACCCGTGCCTGGCCCCGATCGATCGGGGCCCGTTCTACGCCGTGAAGGTGCTTCCGGCCGATATCGGGACCTATGCCGGGCTGAGGACGGACGCGCATGCGCGCGTTCTCGATGAAGATGGGCAGCCGATCGCGGGACTCTACGCGGCGGGGAATGATGCAAAGAGCATCATGGGCGGCAATTACCCAGGCGGGGGAATCACGCTCGGGCCGGGCATGACTTTTGGCTATATCGCGGCCCGTCATCTCGCCGGTGCCGCGGTCTGAGGGCGCCCCAAACGGGCCGTCTGGATCCGAGGGTCTGTCGGCCCGGCTTCTAGCGCCCTCTCGCGGGCGCAAGGGACCGGGCGAACTCGCCCGATCCCTCGGCCGCGATTCAGCCCGCGAGCGCAGCGCTCGGAGAGACGTATTCGAGGCCAAGGCTTGCCGCCACGGCGGCGTTCGTCACTCTGCCCTGGTGGACGTTGAGGCCGTTCGCGAGATGCGGATCGGCGGTAATCGCCCGCAGCCCATCGCGCGCCAGCGCGAGGCCGAACGGAAGCGTGGCGTTGTTCAGTGCTTGGCTCGACGTCAGCGGCACGGCGCCCGGCATGTTCGCCACGCAGTAATGCACGACTCCGTCCACCTCATAGGTCGGTTTGTCGTGGGTGGTTGGCCTGGAGGTTTCGAAGCAGCCGCCCTGGTCGATCGCGACGTCGACGAGGACGGCGCCGCGCTTCATGCTGGCCAGGTGGCTCTCTTTCACCAGCCTCGGGGCGCTCGCACCTGGCACGAGCACGGCGCCGACGACCACATCGGCCGTCCTGAGTTCCGCCTCGAGAGCCGCGCCGGTGGAGAAGCGCGTGCGGGCGCGTCCCTGGAACAGCTCGTCAAGCTCCCGAAGCCGCGGGATG
>JAQGJZ010000321.1 GCA_028290385.1 Enterovirga sp. | reverse complement strand
CCTTGCCGACGCCCGACTCGCCCTCGATGAGGACCGGGATGCTCGACTTCGCGGCCCGCTCGGCGAGGCGGAGCACGCGTGTCATGTCCGGCGAGCGCGTCGCGAGATCACGGAACGAGAGCGTGCCGTCGGCGCGGCGCCGCATGCGCCGAACCTCGTCCTCCAGCGAGCCGAGCCGAAGCGCGTTCTTGATGGACACGCCCAGGCGCTCGGCGCCGACGGGCTTGACGACGAAGTCCACCGCGCCGGCCCGCATCGCATTCACAACGGTCTCGATGGACCCGTTCGCGGTTTGCACGATCACGGGCAGCTCGATGCGCGCGTCCCGCAAGGCGCCGAGCACACCGAAGCCGTCGAGGCCCGGCATCACGAGGTCGAGGATCATCAGATCGGCCGCATGTCCGGCCCGCAGCAGCGCGAGCGCGGCATCGCCGCCATCCGCGATGACCGGGTCGTAGCCGAGCCGGCGTACGGTCGCCTCGAGCAGGCGGCGCTGAACGGGATCGTCGTCGACGATCAGGATGGTCTGGGACATGCCTCTGGGAGCGGGGCCTAGCTGTTCGGATAGGCGGCATCGTCAGCCCGAAGGGTAAAGCCCCGCTTAAGGTTACGCCTTCCCTCCGTTGATCCGCTGCCTCGGCGCACGATATTGGAACAGTTCCACCGACTCAGGATTGCCGTCGCGATGTCGTCCGTCGCCTCCCTCTCGCTCGTCCCCGCGAGTGCTCTTCTCGCCTCCGCGTCCGCGGAGCAGGCGGAACTCGGTTCCCTCCCGGAATGGGACCTGTCGCACCTCTACCCGGGGATGGACAGCGAGGCCTACAAGGCTGACCTCGCCTGGGCGGAGGGCGAGTGCCGCACCTTTGCCGAGACCTATCGCGGCCGGCTCGAGGAGCTGGCGCGGTCGGGCGGGCTTGCCGAGGCGGTGAAGCGCTACGAAACGATCGAGGACCGGCTCGGCCGGCTGATGTCCTATGCCGGCCTCGTCTATTCCGGCGATACGACCGATCCCCAGCGGGCCAAGTTCTACGGCGACACGCAAGAGCGGCTGACCGCCGCCTCCAGCGACCTGCTCTTCTTCACGCTCGAGCTGAACCGGATCGACGATGCCGTGATCGACGGCGCCATGGTGGACGCGGCCCTCGCCCATTACCGGCCCTGGATCGAGGACCTGCGCAAGGACAAGCCGTTCCAGCTCGAGGACCGCATCGAGCAGCTCTTTCACGAGAAATCGGTCACCGGCCGCGGGGCCTGGAACCGGCTTTTCGACGAAACCCTGGCATCGCTCCGGTTCAAGGTTCGCGGCGAGGAGCTGGCGCTCGAGCCGACACTCAACAAGCTGCAGGACCGGGACGGCGAGATCCGGCGCGAAGCCGCGCAGGCCCTGGCCGACGTGTTCAAGGCGAACCTGCGCGTTTTCACGCTGATCACCAACACGCTCTCCAAGGACAAGGAGATCTCGGACCGGTGGCGCGGGTTCGACGACGTCGCCGATTCCCGCCACCTCGCCAATCGCGTGGAGCGGGAGGTCGTCGACGCCCTCGTGCAGGCCGTCACGGACGCGTACCCGCGGCTTTCGCACCGTTATTATAGGCTGAAGGCGCGCTGGTTCGGGCGCGACGAGCTCGATTTCTGGGATCGCAACGCGCCCCTGCCGCGGGTGGACCAACGGCCGATCCCCTGGGGCGAGGCACGGGACACGATCCTGGCCGCCTATGGCGATTTCGACCCGAAGATGGCCGATATCGCCCGGCGGTTCTTTGACGAACGCTGGATCGACGCGCCGGTCCGCCCCGGCAAGGCGCCGGGGGCCTTCGCGCACCCGACGGTTCCGTCGGCGCACCCCTACGTGCTGCTGAACTACCAGGGGAAGCCGCGGGACGTGATGACGCTCGCGCACGAGCTCGGGCACGGCGTCCATCAGGTTCTGGCCGCCCCGAACGGCGCCCTGATGGCCCCGACGCCGCTGACGCTGGCGGAGACCGCGAGCGTGTTCGGCGAAATGCTGACTTTCCGGCGCCTGCTGGAGCGGACGACCGACACGGAACAGCGCCGCGCCATGCTCGCCCAGAAGGTCGAGGACCTGATCAACACGGTCGTGCGCCAGATCGCCTTCTACAGCTTCGAAAGAAAGCTGCATGTCGAGCGCCGGCGGGGCGAGCTCACCTCGGACCAGCTCTGCGAACTGTGGATGTCCGTCCAATCCGAGAGCCTCGGTCCGTCCATCCGCCTGGGCCCGGGCTACGAGACCTACTGGACCTATATCCCGCACTTCATCCACTCGCCGTTCTACGTCTACGCGTATGCGTTCGGCGACTGCCTGGTGAACTCGCTCTACGGCGTCTACCAGCGGGCGAGCGACGGGTTCGTGGATCGGTATTTCGCGCTGCTCGCGGCGGGAGGCAGCAAGCCCTACGCCGAACTTCTCGCTCCATTCGGGCTCGACGCGAAGGATCCCGGCTTCTGGCAGATCGGATTGTCGATGATCGAAGGCCTCATCGCCGAACTGGAGAGCATGGAAGAGACTCGCACTGAAACAATCGCGCGTTAACGCTGTTACCGGGCCGCGCAGGTACTTGTTGTCGACGTTCGTTTTCATGATTTGACAACAGCTCTCACCGCAAATGACGGTGGGAGCTGAGCAATGAACAAGTCGGTCGGGAGCAATCGGCGGCGGAGTTCCGGGGGATCCCTCGGCGGGATTCCGGTGCCTGCAAGCCCCGGCCCGCTTACGCGCCAGGACGGGCCGTGACCTCGGCAGAGCTCGGGATCGGGGCGCGCGGGCTGCTCTCGCCGAGATTGGCGCGCCTTTCGCGCTGGGTCGCCCGTGCTCGGGCTGACCAGGATGGCCGGGCGGGCGCCCAGGTCCTCGCTGCCCGGCTCGTCGGGGCCGGCCTCGCCTATGCGGCGCAGGTGCTCGCCGCCCGCTATCTCGGCCAGGAAGGCTTCGGGATCTATGCGCTCGCGCTCGTCTGGCTGACGCTTCTCGGCCATCTCTCGGTCGGCGGCACGAACCAGGCGCTGTGCCGCCACGTCGCCCAGGCGATGGCAATGGGCGACCACGCCACCGTGCGGGGCTTTGTCCGGTTCGGCATCGCGTTCGCGCTCGCGGCCGGCACCTGCATCGGCCTCCTCGCCATTGCGGCCGTCACGCTCGTCCCGGGCCTCGTGGATGGCCCCTATCTCGTGCCGCTGGCGATCGGCTTTGCGGCGATTCCCCTGCTGGCGATCCAGGACAACCTGGAGGCGATCGCACGCGCGCTGCACCGGCCGCTTCTCGGGATCGGGCCGGCCTATGTCGTCCGCCAGGGCGTCACGGTTCTGGTCTTTGCCGGCCTTGCGCTCTCGCCCCTGCATCCGAGCCCGCCCGCGGCGCTGCTCGGCGCGGCGGCAGCCCTGCTGGCCGGCATCGCGGTTCAGGCCGTTCTGCTCTGGGCAGCCTTGCGGGCTGCGGTCCCCGCGGGGGCGCCGCGCTACGCCGTGCGGGTCTGGCTCCGGACGGCGCTGCCGATCGCGCTTGTCGACGCGACCGAGCTCCTGCTGCTCAATGCCGACGTCCTCGTCGTCGGCCTGTTCTTCCCGCCCGAGACCGTCGCACTCTATTTCGCCGCGACCCGGCTCGCCCAGATGCTGGATTACGTGCGCTATGCCGGCTCGGCGGCCACCGCGCAGCGCTTCGCAGCCCTTCAGGCGACCGGGCACCGCGCGGAGCTGTACCGGCTCGTCGCGATGGTCACTCTCGCAACCTCCGCGATCACGCTCGTGGGGGCGGCGGCGCTGTGGGCGGCAGCTCCGTTCCTGCTTCTGCTGTTCGGGCCCGATTTCACGGCGGCGGCCGCGCTCGTCCCGATCCTCGCCTCGGGCATCGTGGCCGCGTGCCTGTGCGGGCCGGGCGAGGACGTCCTGACCATGCTCGGGCAGGAGCGGGTCTGCGCACTCAGCTTCGCGCTGTCGCTGCTGCTGAACGTCGGGATGCTGCTCTTCCTCATTCCGGCCTTCGGACTCGTG
>JAQGJZ010000315.1 GCA_028290385.1 Enterovirga sp. | reverse complement strand
GCCTTCCTCTTCCTCCTCCAGGAAAGTGTCCTCGGTGCCGGCCTCTTCCTCGAGAGCCGCATCGTCCTCGACGGCCGCGGCCGCGTCCTCGCTTTCGGCGACTTCCTCGTGCGATACGACCTCCGCGCCTGCCGCTGCGACGTCGACGTCGTCGTCTTCGGTCTCCTCGGAGCGCGCCCGTGCGGAAGCCGCCTTCATGGGCGGCTCGAGCGCGGAGCGGGCGAGGACCTCACCGGTGTAGGGCGACACGATCGGATCGCGGTTCATGTCGTAGAACTTTCGGCCGGTCGTCGGACAGACGCGCTTCAAGCCGAGCTCTGGTCTAGCCACGTGCAAGATTTCCGCTGGAATGGAAGCGGCCCGGTTAGTCGCCGCGCCGAGATGTGTCAATTCGTTGCTGGCGCATCGGTTTTCAAGCATGGATGACGCAGGGCGGCCCGCATGCTAACCCCGGCCGGCTTCTTCCGGCATTTCAGATCATCGTGTCCCGGTCCCATTCCGCCGCCTCGCCCATCTCGTCCCGGCCCGGATCGCCTCTGCGCGGACGCGTGCAGGTTCCGGGCGACAAGTCGATCTCGCATCGTGCCCTCATCTTCGGCCTGCTCGCCCGCGGCGAGACCCGGATCGAAGGCCTGCTCGAAGCCGAGGACGTGCTGAACACGGCAAAAGCCGCCGAGGCGTTCGGGGCCGGCGTGACGCGGAACGGCGAGGGGAGCTGGCGCGTCGTCGGGGCCGGCATCGGCGGATTGGCGCAGCCGCAGGACGTCCTGGATTTCGGCAACGCCGGGACCGGCTCCCGCCTGATGATGGGCGTCGCGGGATCCCATCCGATCACCTCCACGTTCGACGGCGACGCGTCCCTGCGGAAGCGGCCAATGCGGCGCATCCTGGACCCGCTCGTTCGGATGGGAACGACCGTCGTCGAGGAGGCTGAGGGCGGGCGCGTCCCACTCACGCTGCGCGGGCCGCGGGAGACGATCCCGATCACCTATGAAACGCCCGCGCCCTCTGCGCAGATCAAATCGGCCGTGCTGCTGGCCGGCCTGAATTCGCCCGGGCTCACCACCGTGGTGGAGCGCCAGGCGACGCGCGACCATACCGAGCGGCTGCTGACGCATTTCGGCGCGATCGTGACATCCGAGCAGGACGGGGCAGGGCGGCGGATCGCGCTGCGCGGCCAGCCGGATCTCAGGGGCGTGGAGGTCGTCGTCCCGGCGGATCCGTCCTCGGCGGCCTTTCCGCTGGTCGCGGCCCTGATCACGCCCGGCTCGGACATCGTCATCGAAAACGTGATGATGAACCCGCTGAGAACGGGGCTGATCACGACGCTTCTAGAGATGGGCGCCGCGATCGAGTTCCTGAACCAGCGCGACATCGGCGGCGAAACCGTCGCGGATATCAGGGCCTCGTATGGCCCGCTGACAGGCGTCGAGGTGCCCGCCGAGCGGGCGCCCGCGATGATCGACGAATATCCGGTCCTCGCGGTCGCGGCGGCGTTTGCGTCCGGCGAGACCGTTATGCGCGGCTTGGAAGAGCTCCGCGTCAAGGAATCCGACCGGCTCGCGGCGGTCGCGGACGGGCTTGCCGTGAACGGCGTCCGCGCGGAGGTCGCCGGTGACGACCTGACGGTGTTTGGCAGCGGCGGGAGCGTTCCGGGCGGGGGGCTGGTCGCGACGCATCTGGACCACCGCATCGCCATGGCCTTCCTAGTCATGGGACTGGCATCACGGGATCCTGTGACGGCCGACGATTCCGCGATGATCGCGACCAGCTTCCCGAGCTTCGTGCCGCTCATGCGCCAGCTCGGCGCCGAGCTGGCCTGACCGCCATGGTGATCGCCATCGACGGGCCGGCTGCGTCCGGCAAGGGCACGCTCGCCCGCCGCCTCGCCAGCCATCTCGGCCGGCCGCATCTCGACACGGGGCTCCTCTACCGGGCGGTCGCACGCGACCTGCTCGACCGCAACGAGCCCCTTTCCGACCCGGAGGCCGCGGCCCGTGCGGCCGCCGCGCTCGATACCGCCGCGCTCGACGATCCGCGCCTCCGAAGCCGCGAGATGGGCGAGGCGGCGTCGATCGTGTCGGCCGTCGCGAGCGTTCGCGAAACGCTGCTCGCCTTTCAGCGCCGCTTCGCCGCGCAGCCGGGCGGAGCGGTCCTCGACGGGCGCGACATCGGCACCGTCGTCTGCCCTGAGGCGGACCTGAAGCTTTACGTGACGGCCTCGCCGGAGGAGCGGGCGCGCCGCCGGCAGCGCGAGCTGGCGCAGTCGGGCCAGCCCTCGGATTACGAGACGGTGCTGACCGACATCCAGCGCCGCGACGCGCGCGACCAGGGCCGCCCCAACGCGCCGCTGCGGCAGGCGGACGATGCGGTGCTGCTCGACACCACCGAACTCGACGCCGAGGCCGCGTTCCGGCAGGCGCTCGTCATCGTGGAAGCGCGCCTGCGCGTCTGACGGGGGTCCGAGCCTGGACCCGCGCTTGCATCGCGCCTGCCTCCTGCCAGACTGGCGGGAGTGCATGGGGAGTGCGCGATGCGGCGTTGTCTCTTCCGGTTGGCCGTCCTGCTCTCTGCCTGGACGGTTCTGGCATCGGTCCCGGCCAGGGCCGAGGTCGAGGTCGATCTCGCGCTGGTGATCGCGGTCGACGTGTCCTTCTCCATGGATCCCGACGAGCAGACCCTGCAGCGGGAAGGGTTCATCGATGCGTTCCGTTCCCCGATCGTGCACGATGCGATCAGGCGCGGTGCGGTCGGGCGGATCGCGGTCACCTACACGGAATGGGCCGGCGCCGGCGATCAGCGCACGCTCCTGCCCTGGACGATCATCGAGGGGGCGGACGGCGCCAGGGCCTTTGCGGACGCGCTTTCCGGCAAGCCGACCCGGCGAGCATCGCGCACCTCCATCTCCGGCGCGATCGACCATGCCGTGAAGATGCAGGACGAAAGCGGCGTCTCGGCCGTTCGGCGGGTGATCGACGTCTCCGGGGACGGGCCGAACAACCAGGGCCGTTCGGTTCTGGCCGCGCGCGCCGACGCGCTGGCGCGCAACATCACCATCAACGGCCTGCCCATCATGCTCAAGGATGCCGGCTATTTCGACATCCAGGATCTCGATCTCTACTACCGCGACTGCGTGATCGGCGGGCAGGGCGCCTTCATGGTGCCGGCCAAGAACAAGGCTCAGTTCCGGGACGCGGTGAAGACCAAGATCATCATGGAGATCGCGGCCGCCCCGGTTCCGGGACGCGCCGCCGAGGCGCAGGGCGGCTCGCTCGTGGTCTTGGCGCAGGAGAGCAAGCGCGCGAACTGCTTCGTGGGCGAGCAGCAATGGCGCGACCGGATGGGGAACTGAGCCCGGCCTCCGATCGCGCCCCGAGGTGCTTTGGGTCAGACGGCTGGCGCGGCCCCGTATTGCTCGTCCGTGACCGGCTCCAGCCAGGTGACGTGCTTCTCGCCGTCGAATTCGTGCATGGCGATGTGGACCATGCCGTGGGTCGGCGCCGCACCGTGCCAATGCCGCTCGTTCGGCGGGATCCACACCGAGTCGCCGGCCCGGATCGTCTGGATGGGCTCGCCTTCCTTTTGCACGAGGCCGATCCCCTGCACGACGTGCAGCGTCTGCCCGAGCGGGTGCGTGTGCCAGTTGGTCCGCGCCCCGGGCTCGAAGGCGACGCGCGCGGCCCGGATCCGGGCGGGGGCCGGCGCCTCGACGATCGGATCCTGCCAGACCGCCCCGGTGAACCAGTCCGGGTTCACGCGGCGGCTCGGGTGCTTGGAAGCCGGAAAAATGTCCATGGGTGTTTTCCTCCGGCCCGGTGGTAGCGCCGGCCCGCAGGCTCCACAAGGCGGGCGGCGGCCCCTCTAGCTGTCCGTCGAGGGCCGCCCGCGGCCTTCCTTGACGCGCGACCGGATCGTCTTGCCCTCCAGGCGACGCTTCTTCGAGCCGAGCGTCGGCCGGGTCGGACGGCGCAGCTTCGGGGCGATCGCGGCCTGGCGGATCAGCGTCACCAGGCGATCGAGCGCATCGGCGCGGTTCTGCTCTCGCGAACGGAAGCGCTGCGCGTCGATCACGATCACGCCCTGGGAGGTCATGCGGCGCCCTGCCAGCGTCCGCAGGCGGCCGAGCACGGCCTCCGACAGGGCCGGCGAGCGCTGGGCGTCGAAGCGCAGCTCCACCGCGGTCGAAACCTTGTTGACGTTCTGCCCGCCCGGCCCGGAGGCGCGCACGAAGCTTTCCTCGATCTCCGCCTCGTCGAGGACGATCGACGGCGTGACGTGGATCATGGCCGGGGGAGGGCGGGTTTCTCGGCGGCCGCGAGATAGTTCACGGCCGTGTCGCGGGAGAGCGCCCAGTCGCGCCCCAGCGGGTTGAACACCATGCCGCGCGTGCGAAAGCCGGTCAGGCCCGCGCCCTCGACGCCCGCGCGCAGCTCCTCTGGCGTCACGAACTTCTCCCAGTCATGCGTGCCCTTCGGGAGCCACCTGAGCACGTATTCCGCCCCCACGATGGCGAGCGCGAAGGAGCGCATCGTCCGATTGATCGTGGCGAGGAGCAGAAGGCCGCCCGGCGCGACGCAGGCCGCGCAGGCGCGCAGAAACGCGTCCACGTCCCGCACGTGCTCGACCACCTCCATGGCGAGCACGACGTCGAACGTCTCGCCCCTGGCCGCGACGGCCTCGACGGTCTCCGTCCGGTAATCGATGGGCAGGCCGCTCTCGCCTGCATGGACGCGCGCGGCCTCGATGTTGCGCGTGCTCGGGTCCAGCGCCGTCACGGCCCCACCGAGGCGGGCCATGGGCTCGGACAGGAGCCCCGCCCCGCAGCCGACATCGAGCACCGACAGGCC
>JAQGJZ010000292.1 GCA_028290385.1 Enterovirga sp. | reverse complement strand
AGTGCAGCATGGCTTAGGTCTTTTCGTCCGCGAGGGCGGGAGGACTGACGAGCGGCAGGTCCGGTGCAAAATCGCCGCTCGTGCCGGGCGAAAGCTCGGACGTGGTGCAGCGAGGCCTAGGTCCCCGGGTCAAGCCCGGGGATGACGGCCGAGGTGCATCGCGGGGGCGCCGAAAGGCTCTCCAAATAAAAAATGATCGAGCGTTTCGGCGTCCCACGCCCCTCGCTTGTTCTTTGAACCACCAAAACACCAGACCCCGGGCCGGGGACGGACGGCGCGTGCCCGGACCAACGGGCGAGATATGGGCCGCCCGCTCACCCCAGAACGGTCGGCCCAAAGATCTCCTCGAAGGCTTTGCGCAGCGCGACGTCCGCGTCCTCCATCGTCACCGGCAGGCCGAGGTCGACGAGGCTGGTCACGCCGTGCCGGGTCACGCCGCAGGGCACGATGCCGGAAAAATGGGAGAGGTCCGGCTCGACGTTGAGGCTGACCCCATGGAACGTCACCCAGCGGCGCACGCGGATGCCGATCGCGGCGATCTTGTCCTCGACGCCCTCGCCCTTCTCCGGCCGGCGCACCCAGACGCCGACCCGGTCCTCGCGGCGTTCGCCGCGGATGTTGAAGGCGTCGAGCGTCAGGATCAGCCAGGCCTCGAGCGCGGCGACGAAGCGACGGAGGTCCGGCGTGCGGCGGTTCAGGTCGAGCATGACATAGGCCACGCGCTGGCCGGGCCCATGGTAGGTGTATTGCCCGCCGCGCCCCGTGCGGAACACCGGAA
This sequence comes from Enterovirga sp., assembly GCA_028290385.1. GTDB lineage: Bacteria > Pseudomonadota > Alphaproteobacteria > Rhizobiales > Beijerinckiaceae > Enterovirga. The sequence continues at coordinate 4,259 of JAQGJZ010000292.1, read as the reverse complement.
AGCGGTTCGGCTCGACGAGGTCGCGGTCGTCGGCCGAGGTGCCCGCCGTGTAGAGCGGGGGGTGCTCCAGCAGCCAGACGAGTTCCGGCGCCCGCCCCTCCGCGATCGCCGCGACGCGCGCGTCCATGGCGGCGAGCGCCTCGTCATAGGGCACGGGACGGTCGGCGATGCGCCACTCGGCCGGCGGCGCGCCGGGCGCGGCCAGCATCGCGGGGACGAGCGCGTCCCGGCCGTTTACCGGGCCTTCACCCTGTTTCGATGACATCAGGTTTCTGATCGCCACACCTGCATTCGCGAGGCCAAGCACAGGTGACCGGGCTCGACAACCTTCATGTGGACCTGACCGTGCAGCTCGGCACCACCCGGATGCCGCTGCACCAGCTCCTTAAGCTCGGCCGCGGCGCGGTTGTCGAACTCGACGGCAGCGACGCCGAGATCGTGGAGATCCTCGTGAACGGCCACCCGATCGCGCGCGGCAACGTGGTGGTCACCGGCCGGGCGATCTCGGTCGAGGTGACGGAAATGATCCGCAGGGAGACGGTGCTGCGGCAGCCCGGATCGCGGATCGGCAGCCAAGCCGCGTTGGCGCTGATCGCCGGTGCGGTCGAGCCGGCGGCGCCGGGAACTGTATGATTGTTGCCGGATGGGCTTGTTCCCCCGGAATCGATCTGCTACCAGCGCGGCTCCGGCGAGACCTTCGGGTTTCGCCTCCGTTGCGGTCGTGGCGGAATTGGTAGACGCGCTACCTTGAGGTGGTAGTTGGGCAACCAGTGGAGGTTCGAGTCCTCTCGACCGCACCACTTCCCTGAGGGGAAGTTCGCCGCAGCAGATTGCGGCCCGACTGGCCGCCGGACGCGGCCAACCCCGACAGACTGGATCGGCGCGTGAGCGAGCATATCGCCGTCACGCGCGAGGACGGAGGCGTCCTGCTCATCCGTCTCCATCGCCCGGAGAAGAAGAACGCACTCACCGGGGCGATGTACGACGCCATGACGGACGCGCTCGCGCATGCCGACGGCAACGAGCAGATCGGCGCCGTGGTGATCGCGGGTTCGGGCGGCGTGTTCACGGCCGGCAACGACCTCGGCGACTTCCTGCGATTCGCGGAGAGTGCGGTGGGCGATCTCCCGGCGTCGCGCTTTATCCGCCAACTCGCCCGCACGGCGACGCCGCTGGTCGCGGCCGTGGACGGGCTCGCGATCGGCGTCGGCACGACGCTGACCTTCCATTGCGACCTGGTCTATGCGGCGCCGGGCGCGGTCTTCCGCATGCCGTTCGTGGATCTCGGCCTCGTGCCCGAGGCAGGCTCCAGCTATCTGCTGCCGCGCCGCGTCGGCCTCGCGAAGGCGACGGAATTGCTGATGCTGGGCGAAGGCTACGATTCGGACGAAGCCCTCAGGCTCGGCTTGATCAACGATGTGGTCGAACCGGACCGGCTGCTGGCCCATGCGCTGGCGCAGGCCTCAAAACTCGCCGCAAAGCCGCATGCCGCGCTCGCCGCGACCCGTCGCCTGATTCGCGGCGACGGCACCGAACTCGGCAAGGCCATGGACGCCGAGATGCGGGCTTTCCGGGAGGCCTTGGCCTCCCCCGCAGCCCGGGCGTTGTTCGAGGCTTTCCTGGCGCGATCAGGAACCTCTCGCGCCTGAAAAACGTTAGGCTTTCTCGTTCAGATTAGATTAGGCGAGCAGCACCATCACGGCGATGGTGGCGAAGGTCGAAGCACAGAAACCAGCGAACCGCGTCGCAAGACCCATGGTGTTGGGGACAGGTTCGGACTTGGCGATTTCCATCTTAACGCTCCAATAGCTTATGTTAGCCTTTCAGCGCAGAAGAACCACTTTGGTTCCGGCCGGAGCGCAGCGGTCGAGATCAGCGCTGCTCATCCTCGATGCTGATCGCAACATCCGGCGCGACATCCGCAAGCGCGAGCGCGATCCGGGCACGCAGGGCTGAGGCGGCCGAAAGCCCGGTCGGTGGAGCCGGCGCAGCCACGCCGGGCACGACCGCAACGGTGAGCGAACCAGGCCCGGGCCGGGCTGCGAGGTTGGTCCGGAAGCCGGCGATCACGCCCTCGCGCACAAGCCGGTTCAGGCGCGCGTTGAGAGCGCCCCAGGACCGCGCCGTCACGGCCATTGCGCCGCAAGATGCTGGACGAATTTCATGCGCGCCTCGGACCGGGCCCTAGTCGCGGACACGGACGCGCCGCCCTGCATGGTGTCGGGACGACCGCGGCCCGGCATCCTGTTGCCACCCCGCCCCCGATCGGGGATGAAACTGCATCCGCTGCGAGAAAGCCCGTGACAACTGACCCGACCCAGGCGCTGTCCTCGGGAGCCGGTTCGGGCTTTGTGCGGACGCGCTGGTGGTGGATCCGGCATGCGCCGGTTCGCGGCGACGGTGGCCGGATCTACGGGCAGTCCGACATCGCCTGCGATTGCGGTGACCGCCACATCTTCGAGGCGCTTGCCGCGCTTCTGCCCACCGATGCGGTCTGGGTGACGAGCCATCTCGGGCGGACGCGCCAAACGGCCGAAGCGCTTTGGGCAGCGGGCTACCTGCACGGCGGGGCAGCAGCGCCCTCCCCGACCGTCGTGCCCGATTTCGCCGAACAGAACCTCGGAGCCTGGCAGGGCCTCGACCGCGCCTTGTTCTTCGCCGACCGCGAGCCCATCGCGGCGAGCTATTGGTTCGCACCGGCCGAGGAGCGCCCGCCGGAGGGGGAAAGCTTCGCCGATCTGTGCCGCCGGGTTGCAACCGCCATCGACCGGCTGACGGCCGAGCACGCCGGGCGGGACATCGTCGCGGTCGCTCATGGGGGCAGCATCCGCGGCGCGATCGGGCACGCGCTCGGGCTCTCGCCGCAAGCTGCGCTCGCCTTTGCGGTCGAGAACTGTTCCCTCACGCGGCTCGACCATTTCGCCGGGCGGGATCAATCCGGCTGGCGCGTCGGGATCGTGAATCGGCATACGTGGCCGGACGGCAGCCCGACCCGGCACGCGCCTCAGGGCTGAGGCAGCGAAAGACCGCCCTTGCCGCCGGAGGGAATAGCGCCCTGCGGCAGGCCAGGCCGATCGCCGGCTTCGCCTTCGTTCCGACGCCCCTCCCCGGCCGGCCTGGCTCGCGGCCGTGACGCCCGGACGGGCGCCTCAGCCGCAGCGGCCGGCGCGTCGCCACAGGATTGAAACGTCAGCGGACCGAGCAGAACGCGGCCGTCCTCCGCGACGACTCGGAAGGCCGCAGGAAAGTTCTGCGGGCCGCTGTCCCAGGTGATCGGGTGGCCGGCGGCCTCGGCCAAGCGTGCTGGCGCGCCCCCCTGCCGCATATGCTCGAAGTCAGGCCCAAACGCGGTCGCCGAACGCCCGTTCACAACCACCTGGAGGACGGTCAGGGTCGCCGGGGACAGCGGCCGGAGGGGGTTGTCTTCCTGCAGCGTCCCCCTGCGCGTCACCCAGACCTGGACCTTTCCCGCTGCGTAGAGCGCAGCCTTGCCGCCGCATTCCGAGGCCTGCCCGGCGGGCCGCGGATCAAGCGGGGCTGGCCCGGGCGCCTGGGCCATGGCGGGGTTGAGGGCCGCGAGCAGCGGTGCGAGCGCGAAGAGGGCGATGCGGGGCATGACCGGCCTCCTTCTCGTCACGTCCGTATCTGAGGTGGGGTCTGCTGGGCAGAGGGAGTGTGGTGAGCGCGCTGGGACTCGAACCCAGGACCTACAGATTAAAAGTCCGTTGCTCTACCAGCTGAGCTACGCGCTCGGTCGGGCGCCAGATAGGGGCAAGCGAGGGTCGCGGTCAATTCGCGAAGCTGCGGCTTTCAGCCTGTTTCGGCAAATCGTCGGGTGCAGCAGGGCCGTTTCCGTCGCTCGGGGCTGTTTTCGCAATGCCCTGGCCGCGTGCCCAGCCTTCCTTCACTTCGGCGATGTGATCCGACAGCCGCCCTTCTTCGATCGCCTTGCGAAGACCCGCCATCAAGTCCTGGTAGTACCAAATGTTATTCCAGGTCAGCAGGATCATGCCGAGGATCTCGCCGGACCGGACCAGATGGTGCAGGTAGGCGCGCGAATAGGTGCTCGCCGCCGGGCAGGCCGAATCGGGATCAAGCGGGCGCGGGTCGTCGGCGTGAATTGCGTTGCGGAGATTGAGCCGCCCGAAGCGCGTATAGGCCTGGCCGTGGCGGCCGGCCCGGGTCGGCATCACGCAATCGAACATGTCGACGCCGCGCCGAACCGCTTCGACGATGTCGTCCGGGGTGCCGACACCCAT
>JAQGJZ010000285.1 GCA_028290385.1 Enterovirga sp. | reverse complement strand
CATGCTTCTCGGCCAGGAGGCCGAGGCTGTAATGGAACGTGGAGCCGACCTGGGTCACGCCCGCGGTGCGGCCCGGCAGATCCGCCAGGCCCTTCAGCCCGGCATCCGCTGCCTTTTTGCTCGCGATGACGGCGACGAGCTTGTAGCCGGGCTCCTCGCGGGCCTGGCCGGCGATGAGCTTCAGGGCGCCCTTGCCGGCGAGGTTGTAGAACCCGGCCGTCACCCCGGTCACGGCAAGATCGACATCGCCCGACACCGTTGCGACTGCGACCGGCTGCGCCGCTTCGAAGAACTTGAGCTCGACGTCGAGCCCGGCCTCGCGGAAGAAGCCGAGATCCTCGGCCAGGAAGACCGGCCCGGAGCTCGCGAGCTTGAGCACACCGACGGTGAGCTTTTCGGCTGCGAGACAGGCGGTCGTGGCCGCCCCGAGAGCGACCATGCCGCTCACCAGCCCGAGTGCCGCTCGACGCGAGCGCATCCAACTCTCTCCCACGCCAACCTCCCCTGGGGCCACCCGTTCTGGGCGAGGCGTTAAGGCGTGCGATGCGTCTCGGCAACCCAGGCGCACACGCGCGCCGGTTGCGCCCGTAGAACGGCTGCGGCATGGACTCGCCTCACGGAGGAAGCGTCCATGAGCAGCGATCCAGGCACCCCGGCTTTGATGTCGCCGGACGAACTCGCCACGCGGCTGGGCCAGCCCGGCCTGCTCGTGTTGGACATGCGGTCTGCCGGCTATGGCGGAGGGCGCCAGGCCTTTGATGCCGGCCACATCCCGGGCTCCGTCCATTCCGATTACGTCGCGGATGGCTGGCGGCAGCAGAAGGGTGCCGCAGCGGGCCTCCTGCCCGATCCGGAGCGCCTGTCCGCACTCTTCGGGCGGCTCGGCATCGCGCCGGACAGCCATGTCGTGATCGTGCCGGCCGGCATGTCGTCCGGCGACTTCTCCGTTGCGGCGCGGGTTTTCTGGACGCTGCGCGCCGCGGGTCATCGGCGCCTGTCGATGCTGGATGGCGGCTGGGAGGCCTGGGCGGCCTCCGGCCACCCGGTCGCGACCGAGTCCGTGGAGCCGCAGCCTGCCGAGTACCCGGTGTCGCCCGATGCGTCGGTCCGGGCGACGCTGGCGGAGGTGGAGCGCGTGGTGCGCGAGGGCGGCGGAACCCTGGTCGATTCCCGCGGCCCCAAATCCTTCGTCGGCGAGGAGAAATCGCCGCAGGCGGCGCGCGCTGGGCGTCTGCCTGGCTCGGTCAATGTCGAGGGCGCTCAGGCCTACGATCCGGCGCGGAACGGGCTCAAGAACCGGGCCGAGCTGGAAGCCCTCTTTGCGCCTGCCGGAGACGGGGCCGTGATCCCCTTCTGCAATACCGGGCAGGCGGCTGCGACGGACTGGTTCGTGCTCGCCGAAGTGCTCGGGCGTCCGAACGTCAAGCTTTATGACGGGTCCATGTCGGAATGGACCGCGGATCCGGGGCGCCCCGTCGAGACCGGACCGGCTGCCAAACAGGGCTGAACCCGCCTGCCGTTTGGCCGTAAAGCCCTTCGCGGGTACCCTGTCCGGCGAAGGGGCGTCGATTCTGCCTGCACCGATCAGATCTCTCGCGGCAGCGCTGGCCCTCCTGTCGGGGCTGAGCGCTCACGCGCTCCGGGCCGACGAGGACAGTCCGCTGCGGTTCACGGTCGGGCCCTCGGGAGCTCAGGGCGAGGAGACCCTCGACCAGAAGCTCGCGCGGCGGGACCGCTTCAGGTTCATCTGCATCGGCTGCGTTCGCGCATCGGGCCAGGTCGATGGGTCGAGCTTCCGGCCCATCGAGACCCTGAACGCTCCCGAGCTCACGCGGGCGCTCGCTCCACCCGCGCCGGACATCCCGCCCGAAGGGCGGGACGCCCCGGGGGATTGATCAGGCCCAGCTCGCCCGCTTGCCGTCCCGTCCGAGCTTCGCGTCCACGCTCCAGGGGCCCGGGCCAGCGAAGACGAAGTACAGGAACAGGAAGCAATACACGATCGCGAGTTCGCCCTGGTTGCCGTTCGTCGACAGGGGCCAGGGGCCGCGCACCGCATGCGCCATGAAATAGGCCACCGCCATCTGGCCGGAGAGAATGAACGCGACCGGGCGCGTGAACAGGCCGATCGCCAGCAGAACCCCGCCCGCGAATTCGATGATGCCGGCCCACCAGTACAAAGTCCCGAAAGCCGGAAGCGCTCCGCTCGCGGGCATCAAGGGAAAGCCGAAGAGTTTCTGCGTGCCGTGCTGCAGAAAGAGCAGCGCTGCCATGATGCGCAGAATGCTGAGCACGCGCGGCGCCCAAACTGCGCCTGAACCTGAACCGATCATTCCAAACTCCCGTTTCGGGCGGTACTGATCTGTGCAGGCGCGCCCGCGGTCAAGCTTCGTATCTTGCGCTCCGGCAAGATGCGGCTTGCAGTCCGCCTGGGAATAAGTTGATCGGCGCTGTCGTCCCAAAGAGGTTGCACCGCCGGACCATGCGCCTCGTTGGGCGTGAGCTGCGTCCGCCTTCTCGCCCCGCCGGAGCGGGAAGGCGGACGGGTTCAGCGGCGGGCTCGGTCGGACGATGCGGCCGCTCACGGGCCCTCGCGATGCGAAGTGCGACCTCTGCCGCATCTCGTTCCTTGTTCACGGCCAAGCTGAGCGTTATCGGGTTGTGGGGCAACTCGCCGCAAGCGGTCCAGGGAACCCATGCAGCTCGTCGCAAACCTCACGATGTTGTTCACGGAACTGCCGTTCCTGGACCGCTTTTCCGCGGCCGGACGGGCGGGCTTTGCGGGCGTGGAGGTCCAGTTCCCGTACGAGTTCACGGTCGAGGATATCCGGCGCGCAGCTGG
>JAQGJZ010000276.1 GCA_028290385.1 Enterovirga sp. | reverse complement strand
CGGCATGGCGCCTGCGGTTTGTCTCGTTTTCGCAGAACAGGACGTCCGGGCTGCCGTCGTACACGAGACGGTAGATGCCGAGGCGCGGATGCTCGCAAAGGATTCCGTGTTCCGCCTCGAGGGTCATTCTCGGTCGCCACGGCACCGCATCCGCCCGCCAGGCCCAGATGTTGCGAAACGACAGCAGCGGGACGAGGTGCAACTCCGCAGCGTCTGGCCCGCGATTGGTCGCGGTTACGACCGCGTGGATGTCGTCGGCGTCCTCCTTGGCGTATTCGACAGTCACGTCGAAGAAGCGCCCGCCCTCGAAGATGCCGGTTTCGCCGAGCTCGTATTCCGGGGCGTTTCTGCCGCGCTCCCGGTTGGCCCGCACGAGTTCGTCATACGGAAAGGCCGCCTGCGGGTAGCGATACAGGAACTTCAGGTAGGCGTGGCTCGGGGTGGCATCGAGATAGTGGTAGATCTCCTTGACGTCCTCGCCGTGGTTCCCCTCCTCGTTCGTGAGGCCGAAGAGCCGCTCCTTGAGCATGCGGTCGCGCCCGTTCCAGAGGGCGAGCGAGAGGCACAGGAAGGAGCGCTCGTCGGAGATGCCGGCGATCCCGTCCTCCCCCCAGCGATAGGCCCGTGAGCGCGCATCCTCGTGCGTGAAAGCCCGCCAGGCGTTGCCGTCCGGGCTGTAATCCTCCCGCACCGTTCCCCATTGGCGCTCGGCCAGGTAGGGGCCCCAGAGCCCCCATTCCTTCTCGCCGCGCGCCCTCTCGGCGATGCGCCGCCGCTCGGCCCAGAGGTCGATTCCCTCCCCATCGTCGCTGTCCGCGTTCATCGGATGGGCGAGACCTCCATCGGCGCGCCGGCCGAGCGGGCATCATGCAATGGCGGCACCATTCCTTGAAGTGCGGGCCGAGTTGCCGGGTCTCACATCCTCGTCGACGGGCCCGTGGGAACTTCAACCTGACCAACGATGTTCATGTCGCAACCAAGCGAGATTCCGGCACTCGGCAAAATGCCCGTCCCGAGTATTCGGGCGGACATGATGGCTGGACTTGCCTTCTATACGACGATGCGGCGGTCAGAGATGAAGATCAACGGGCTGGGTTCGTCTTTACGGTTTGTCGCCGGCGCGGCCGTCCTCCTCGGCGGCGTGACGGCAGCGCAGGCCGGCTTCTTCGAGCGGCTGTTCGGGGTCGAATCCGAACCGGGGCCGCAGCCCCGGCAGTATTACCAGCAGCCCGCGCAGGCGCCGGCGCCCTCGTATCGCGAGTTCGACAGTCGCGCTGATTATCGCGATCCGCTCAGCGTCACCGTCCGCAAGCGCGCCAAGGAGCGCACGGTCCGGCGGGAGAAGGAGCGCCAGCCGCGCCGCGAGCAGGTGGAGACGGCGGCGGCGGCTGCGCCAGCCGAGCCGATCGATCCCGCCAAGAACCCCGAATGGTTCCTGCAGGATCCGACCCTGCGGCGGGGCGACATCCTGGTCCTCAAGGACGAGGTCCTGGTGTTCCAGGGCGGCCGGATGCCTTTCACGCGCGCCAATTTCGCGTCTTTGCAGGAATCCGACCTCCCGAAGGACGAGCGCGACCGCCTCTCCCACATGGCTGGGCTGAAGCCCGTCCTGCCGGCCCGAACCGCGGTCGCCAGCGCAAGCCAGTAATCCTAGCCTTTGCCATCGAGGTCAGCGATGCGCCGCATGAACGAAACCTACAGCGTGCTCGGTCTCGTTGCCGTCGCGGTGACAACCGGGCTGACCGTCGCGGGCTTCGCCAACGGCTCCGCGGATGCACGGCCGGATCGGGCGATGCCCGTCCACGAGGCCCGCTCCGCCCCCGGGCCTGCCGCGCAGCCTCAGCGGGCCGCCGAGGCGGGTCCCCAGCGGAACGTCCGCATGGTCTATGCAGGGCCGATCGTCGCCAGCGCCGAGGAGGGTGACGCCCGCCTGCCGCGGCGCGTCGAGCGGCCCGCGCCGACGGTGTCCGAGCGGCCGGTCGCGGAAGCGGCCAAGAAGCGGCCCGACGTGGATTCCACGGGCTCGATCGCATCGCCGCGGTCCGAGCCCCCGCCGGTCCGGCTGGCGGCGCTCCAGGAGCCGGCTGCGGACGCGGACGAAGCGCCCACGACGACGGCGGCCAGCCCCGGCATCGACCTCAACACCGCGTCGATCGAAACCCTGAACGCGCTCGGGGTCGGCCGGGTCGGCAAGGCGATCGCCCGCGGGCGGCCCTACCGCTCGCCCGAGGAGCTGCTGAGCAAGCGAGTCCTCAACCGCGCCGCCTTTGCGCGCATTCGCGACCAGGTCGCGGTGCGATAAACCCTGCCGCGCCCTGGGGGCGGCCCCAGGGTTCGTCCTTGCCTCCGACCCGCCCTCGTAGGAGCATAGGGAAGCCGCGCAGAGACGCCGGCCTGTGAGGGAGCGGTCCGGTGGCTACGGAGCAGAACGCGGCGCGAGCGACCGGGACGCAGGATCCGGCGGCGTCTCGGCCCTGGCTCGCCTCGTATCCGGCCGACGTGCCGGCCGAGATCGATCTCGCCTCCGTCGGCACCCTCGTGGACATGTTCCACGAAAGCGTTTCCCGCTATCCCGAACGGCCCGCGCTCGAGAGCTTCGGCGTGCGCCTCACCTATGGCGAGTTCGCCGCCCGGGCCGGTGCGGTCACGTCCTGGCTGCAGGCGCAAGGAATCGGGCGCGGCGACCGCGTCGCGATCATGCTGCCGAACGTCATGGCCTATGCGCCGATCCTGTTCGGCACGCTCATGGCCGGCGCGACGGTGGTGAACGTCAACCCTCTCTACACGCCGCGCGAACTGACGTTCCAGCTCAAGGATTCCGGAGCCCGCGTCCTCTTCGTGCTCGAGAATTTCGGCCAGACCGTCCAGGCGTCCTGGCCGGAGCTCGCCCTGCACAGGGTGGTGATCGTGAAGCCGGGCGACCTGCTCGGCCTCAAGGGCCACGTCGTCAACCTGGTGTCGCGCTACTTGAAGAAGGCGGTCCCGGATTATCGGCTCGAGGGGGCGGTCCGGTTTTCCGATGTGATCCGTGAGGGCCTGTCGCGACCGCCGGCGGCCGTGGAGGTGACGCCGGACGACGTGGCGTTTCTGCAATACACGGGCGGGACGACCGGCATCGCCAAGGGCGCGACGCTCACGCATCGCAACGTCGCCGCGAATGTCGTGCAATGCGAGGTGTGGATGCGCGCCGGCGGGCTCGGACGCGAGCCGGAGATCGCGATCACGGCGCTGCCGCTGTACCACATCTTCGCCCTGACGGCCTGCTGCATGGTCATGATCAGGCTGGGCGCGTGCCTCCTGCTGATCGCCAATCCGCGCGACCTGAAGAGCTTCGTCGCCACGCTGAGGTCGCGCCCGTTCACGGTGATGTCCGGCGTGAACACGCTCTACAATGCGCTGACCCGCCACCCTGAGATCCGCAAGGTGGATTTCGCGAAGCTCCACTTCTGCGTCTCGGGCGGGATGGCGACGCAGGCTGCGGTCGCGAAAGCCTGGCGGGAGCTCACGGGCCACCCGATCGTGGAGGGCTACGGCCTGTCGGAAACCTCCCCGGTCGTCACCGTGAACCGGCTCGACATCCAGGAATTCACCGGCACGATCGGGTTTCCGATGCCGTCGACCGAGGTCTCGATCCGCAACAAGGCGGGGGAGGCGGTGCCGCTCGGCGAACCCGGCGAGCTCTGCGTTCGCGGTCCGCAGGTCATGGCCGGGTATTGGCAGCGCCCGGACGAGACCGCGGAGGTGATGACCCCGGACGGCTTCTTCCGCACCGGGGACGTCGCGGTGCTTCAGCCCGACGGCGCGCTGAAAATCGTCGACCGGATGAAGGACATGATCCTCGTGTCCGGCTTCAACGTTTATCCCAACGAGGTCGAGGACGTGATCGCGGCCCATCCCGGCGTGACCGAGGTGGCGGTGATCGGCTGGCCCGACGACAAGTCGGGCGAGGTGGTCGCGGCCTATGTGGTCAAGGCCGATCCGAACCTCACGGAGGCCGAGGTGCGCGAATGGTGCCGCGAGCGGCTCACCGGCTACAAGATCCCGCGCCGCATCGAATTCCGCGAGACGCTGCCGAAGACCAATGTCGGCAAGGTGCTCCGCCGGGTGTTGAAGGACGAGATCGAGCAGGCCGAACGCGCGGCGTCATGACATCCGGGCGGCGGAATGGAACGCCGTCTCGCGTCGTCCATCGGGCAGGGGACGGGCCGGCCGCAGCCGCAGGCCGGTTCCGCGACACGCTGCAGGGTGGTCACCGCGCGGGATCGTGATTTGCGGCTCCGGGCGGCGATCCTATCTGCCGGTGGGGAGCCTCGAGGAGAGCGCCGATGCTGATCAAGATCTGCCGTGGCTGGGAAATCCCGGAAAGCGAGGCAACTCCCGAGGCCGTGTTCCTCAACCGGCGCGCCCTCATGGCCGGCGGCGCCGGCCTGATCGGGGCATCAGTCATCGGGCGCGCGCAAGCGCAAGCGTCCGATCCGAGTGCTGATCTCTACCCGGCCAAGCGCAACGCGGCCTACAAGCTCGATCGCGAGATCACGCCCGAGGCGTTTTCCGGCGATTACAACAACTACTACGAGTTCGGGACCTCGAAGTCGGTCGCGGCGGCCGCGAGCAAGCTGAAGACCCGGCCCTGGACGGTGAAGATCGACGGCCTCGTCGAGGCGCCGCTCGAGATCGGGTTCGACGATCTCGCCCGCAAGATGCCGCTGGAGGAGCGGCTTTACCGGCACCGCTGCGTCGAGGCGTGGTCCATGGCCGTGCCCTGGACGGGCTTTCCGCTCGCATCGCTGGTCGCCCTCGCCAAGCCGACGGCCGATGCGCGCTACATCGTGATGCACACCTTCAAGGATCCGGCTCAGGCGCCCGGCCAGAAGGCGTTCTGGTATCCCTGGCCCTACACCGAGGGGCTGACGCTCGCCGAGGCGCACAACGACCTCGCCTTCATGGTGACCGGGATCTACGGCAAGCCGCTCGGCAACCAGTTCGGGGCGCCGCTGCGGCTCGCGGTGCCGTGGAAATACGGCTTCAAGTCCGTGAAGGCGATCGACCGCATCACGTTCACCAAGGAGCGGCCGAAGACGTTCTGGGAGGCGCTGCAGGCCTCCGAATACGGGTTCTGGGCCAACGTGAACCCGGAGGTGCCCCATCCGCGCTGGAGCCAGGCCTCCGAGCGCGTGCTCGGCACGGGCGAGATGCGGCCGACGATGCTGTTCAACGGCTACGGCGAGTTCGTCGCCGACCTCTACAAGGACCTGCAGACGGAGCGGCTCTGGGCGTGAGGCCCGAGCCGACCCGAAGAAAAAGGCCGGATCCGCGTGGACCCGGCCTGAAGTTCGAGACGCGACAGCGCGCCTCCAGAGGGGAACGGCTGAGCGGAACCGGGAGGTCACCCGTTCCGCAGGTCTCAGCCGCAGCTACTCTGAACCCGGCTGCCGTTGCATGACAGGCAGCGGAATACATGGATCCCATGTGCCGGGCGCATGGAACGGCGCCGTGGCCGCTCAGTACGACCAGCGCTGCGCCTTGGCGACGAGGAAGTCCCGAAAAGCCTGCACACGGGCGACGTTCCGCATCTCCTCGGCATAGACGAGATACGTATCGAGGGCCGGCATCTCGACGTCGCGCAGGAGCTGAACCAGCTTCGTGTGCCCGTCCACCGCGTAATCCGGCAGCACGGCGATGCCCGCGCCGGTCTCCACCGCCGAGCGCAGGGCGGGGATGTTGTTGATCACCATGTGGTAGTCGCGCGGCGCGCGCCCTTCCCGCCCGATGGTCGCGAGCCAGTGCACGGAGAGCAGGTAGGACGGCTGGTCTCCGCCGAAGGACAGGATGCGGTGCTGGTCCAGGTCCTCGATGGTCTTCGGCTCACCGAACCGTTTCACGTAATCGATCGAGGCATAGACGTGGAAGTGGACGGTGAAGAGCCGTCGCTGGATGAGGTCGGGCTGGGCCGGCCGGCGTAGCCGGATCGCCACGTCCGCCTCGCGCATCGCGAGATCGAGCTCCTCGTTGGTGAGCAGCACGGAGACGCGCACGTCCGGGTAGTTGTCGAGGAACTCCGCGATCCGCTGCGTGAGCCAGAGTGAGCCGAGCCCGACCGTGGTGGTGATCTTCAGCTCGCCCGAGGGCCGCTCGCTGGTTTCCTCCAGCCTGGCCCGGGTGTTTTCGAGCCTGAGCCGCATGTCCTTGGCGGCCCGGAACAGCAGGTCGC
>JAQGJZ010000253.1 GCA_028290385.1 Enterovirga sp. | reverse complement strand
CGGGCGTGGGGACCGGCGGGCCGATCGACCGGCTGCTCGGCGGTGTGCTGGGGGTAGGGGTCCGCAGCAACGTCCACCGTGCCTACGCGTTTCTGACGCTGAACTACCAACCGGGCGACGAGATTTTCGTGCTCGGGTTTTCCCGCGGCGCGTTCACGGCGCGCGCCGTCGTGGCGATGATCGGCCTGGTCGGCATTCTGCGGCGCGAGGAATTCGAGCGCTTCGAGGAGGCCTGGAGGTACTACCGCACGCCGCCGGACGAGCGCCGCAATCGGCCTCAGGCGCACGGCGCCGGCGGTCCGGGCGAAGCGTCAGGCCAGAAGCCGCCCGCTGCGGAGCCGCCCGAGAAGGCGTGGTTTCATGCTCCCGTGAGCGTCCGAGCGCTCGGCGTATGGGATACGGTCGGCAGCTACGGCATCCCGTCCGGCCTGGCCATCTCGGGCCTGGGTGTCGCCATGGCGGCCAAAAACCTCGGATTCCACGATCGCCAGCTCGGCAAATGCGTCGAGCACGCCTACCACGCCGTCGCAATCGACGAGGCGAGGGGCGCGTTCCAGCCCACGCTGTGGTTGCAGAGAAAAGGCGAAAGCCGGGCCAATGTCGAGCAGGTCTGGTTCGCGGGTGTCCACTCGGATGTCGGGGGTGGGTACCCGGTCTCGGGCCTGTCGGATGCGGCGCTCGTCTGGATGATGGACCGGATGACCCACGCTGGGCTGGAGCTCGACCCGAGGTTCATCGGCGACGAATTCTGCCCGTGCCCCCGCTGCGATCTGCACAAGTCGGACAGCATCATCTGGCGCGTCCTGCCGCGGTATCAGCGCCCCGTGCTGTCGCAACGCGAGCGGCTGGTGGAGCAGGGCGTCGAGCAGGAGGTCATCAACGAAAAGGTGCACTGGAGCGTCGTCGAGCGGCGCAAGGCGGATATCGCGTACACGGGCAAGTGCCCGAGCCGCTGGAAGCCCGCCAACCTGCCGGGCGAAATCGACCCGAAGCATGTCTCGGAGCCGGGGCCGTTCGAGCTCGCCGTGCTTGGCGGGCTAAGGCCGCATCCAAAATACAAGCAGCCCTACAGGCACGATACCTGCTGGCGAGAGACGGTGCCGAAGGATTTCGCGGCGCCGGCGGCCCAGCAGCCGGCCGCCCCGGAAACGGTCTAGAGCGGCCGAGTCGGTCGGGTGGTCAGCTGTTCAGTTGCGGCCCGGGGAGAACATCCGCTCTCCCTGTTGCTCGACGATCTGACGCCCTTTCTGAAGGGCCATCTCGGTCGCGCTCTCGATCGTCGGGAAACGGTCGGCGCGCACGAACTGGTGCCGGCGCTCCTCGCCGTCGATCTCCTTCAGGATCGTCCCGGCAGTCTGAAACTGCCCGTCCTCGGCCTTGTAGGGCTCGGCCCGAATGATGAAGCCGTGATGCTCGATCTCGGCAGTCGGCGCCGGGGGGGCGGATTTGCGATCCGCCCCGCTCGTGCCGAACAGGCGCGCCAGCCAGGACATCAATTGTCCAGGAAGCTCCGCAGCTTCCGCGACCGCGACGGGTGCTTCAGCTTGCGAAGGGCCTTCGCCTCGATCTGCCGGATGCGCTCGCGCGTGACGGAGAACTGCTGGCCGACTTCCTCAAGGGTGTGGTCGGTGTTCATGCCGATGCCGAAGCGCATGCGCAGCACGCGCTCCTCGCGCGGCGTCAGCGAGGCCAGCACGCGGGTCGTCGTCTCGCGCAGGTTCGACTGGATCGCGGCGTCGATCGGCAGGACCGCGTTCTTATCCTCGATGAAGTCGCCGAGGTGACTGTCCTCTTCGTCGCCGATCGGCGTTTCCAGCGAGATCGGCTCCTTGGCGATCTTGAGGACCTTGCGGACCTTCTCCAGCGGCATCGCCAGCTTCTCGGCCAGCTCCTCGGGGGTTGGCTCGCGGCCGATCTCGTGGAGCATCTGGCGGGAGGTGCGGACGATCTTGTTGAACGTCTCGATCATGTGCACCGGGATGCGGATGGTCTGGGCCTGGTCAGCGATCGAGCGGGTGATCGCCTGCCGGATCCACCAGGTCGCGTAGGTCGAGAACTTGTAGCCGCGCCGGTACTCGAACTTATCGACGGCCTTCATGAGGCCGATGTTGCCCTCCTGGATCAGGTCCAGGAACTGCAGGCCGCGGTTCGTGTACTTTTTGGCGATCGAAATCACGAGGCGCAGGTTCGCCTCGATCATCTCCTTCTTGGCCTGGCGGGCTTCGCGCTCGCCCTTCTGGACCATGGAGACGATCTTGCGGAACTCCTGGATCTCCAGGCCCGTCTCGGAGGCGAGCGTGTGGATGTTCTCACGCAGCTCGTGGATGTTGTTCTTGCCGCTGGCGACGAACTCCTTCCAGCCCCGGCCGCCGAGCTTCGAGACGCGCAGGACCCATTTCGGGTCGAGCTCGTAGCCCTGGTAGTGCTGCAGGAACTGGTCGCGGGCGACGCCGTAGGACTCGGCGAGCCGCATCAGCCGGCCCTCGTGGCTGATCAGGCGCTTGTTGATGTCGTAGAGCTGCTCGACCAGCGCCTCGATGCGGTTGGCGTTGAGCGAGAGCGACTTCACGTCGGTGACGACGTGGTTCTTCAGCTCCTTGTGCTTGCGCTCCTGCGCGGGCGTGAGCTGCTTGTTCTGCAGGCGCTGCTCGACATGCTCCACCTGGAGCCGGCGCAGCTTCTTGTAGTTGTCGGCGATGCGGTCGAACGTTTCCAGGACGCGCGGCTTGATCTCGGCTTCCATGGCCGAGAGCGACACGTTGTTCTCCATGTCGTCGTCGTCGATGTCGCCGTCCGGCGGGCGCGGACCCTCGGCTTCGAGCCCTTCTTCGGCGGCCTCGACGTCCTCGCCCTCCTTCGGGGCTCCCTTGCCGTCGGGTCCGGCATAGGTCGCCTCGAGGTCGATGATGTCGCGCAGCAGCACCTTTCCTTCGACGAGTTCGTCGCGCCAGATGATGATGGCCTGAAAGGTGAGGGGGCTCTCGCAGAGGCCCGCGATCATCGCTTCGCGGCCGGCCTCGATGCGCTTGGCGATCGCGATCTCGCCCTCGCGCGACAGGAGCTCCACCGAGCCCATCTCGCGCAGATACATACGGACCGGGTCATCGGTCCGGTCGGTCGGCTCCTTCGCGGGGGCGTCCGGGCGAACCGCGACCGCGCGGGTCGGAGCGACCTCCGCGACCTCGGTCCCTTCGGCCTCGTCGTCGTCCGCGGCGCCGTCGGCCCCGTCCTTCTGGCCTTCCTCGGCCTCCTCGGAATCGACCACGTTGATGCCCATGTCGTTGAGCATCGCGTACACGTCCTCGATCTTGTCGGAGGTGTTCTGGTCCGGAGGCAGAACCTCGTTCAGCTCGTCATACGTGACGTAGCCGCGCCGCTTGGCGGCCTTGATCATGCGGCGAACCGCGGCATCGCTCAGGTCAAGCAGCGGCCCATCGGTCTGCTGCTCGGGAGCCGCCTCGGCCTCTTGCCGTTCGGTGGTCTTCGTCGCCATGATCAGCCTTGCCTAAAGCCGAGCCTCGTGCCACTGCGCCGCCAATGGCCAAGCTCCAACACGGATACGCACGAAAGGCGGCGAGGCGATGATCGCCTGCCACCCTCCAGCTCTTCGGTGATTATACGGACGATCTCCCTGACCGACCGTTAACCAAGATCTCTCACTGGGCCCGCGCATCGCACGCGTTACGCCGATTCGGCGATTTCCCGCCAGAACTCCCGACGAGAGACAAACGGCCGACCGCAACGCCTCGTCGAGCCTCTAGGGGAGGACCCTGCCCAGCGCTGGTATTTAGCGCCTGATGGTGGCTTTGCAAGGGAAGCGCTGCGGCATCAAGGGCGTAGCAGCCCGGAGCGCGCCGGTCAGGCGACCTCTTTCGGTGGCTCCAGGCGATCGAGCGGGAGCTGTCGCAGCATCATGCCGCGCGGGTCCGCCGCGACGAGGTTGTCGTTCCGGACCGATTGATACAGCGTCGCCTCCTCGGCCAGCGCCAGCTCCTTGTGCAGCACGCGCTCTCGGTTCTCCAGGATGTCCTGCTGAAGGTGCACGAGCCACAGCGAGTAGCTGTCGTCGGCATCGGGCGGCATGGATTCGACGCCGTCCTTCAGCTCGTCCTCCAGATCGCGGAGCCACAGCAGCTCCATGAAGTTGGCGAAGCACTCCTCGACGAAGCGCTCCGGCACCGCGCGCTGGAGCACGGGGAAGCGTGCGAACAGGTTGTGGCCCCATGGCCGCCTGCCTTCGCGGTCCTCGCGCCCGTGCACGAAATTCAACGTCGGGAAAAACGGGTCCGACAGGAGATTATAGAAGTCGCGGAAGGAGCGCGTGTCGTCCTCATCGATCACCCGGAGGAGATCGGCGACGAAGTTCTGAAACGGGGTGCCGTCGTGCTCGCCCCTGAAATTCATGGACGCGATGCGGTCGCGGTTCTGCTCGACGAGGTCCGGGAAATGGACGCACATCCCGAGGAATACGCGTTCGAGGCCGATCAGCCGCGTGGGTTCGCCCGAGAAGAGGCGGGCCACCGTCGGAAGGGCCGTCGTGTCGCGCAGCCGGGCGATCACGTTCCGCTTGCTGAGACGCCACAGGTAATCGGAGACCTGCAGGCGCGCGGTCAGCTCGTATCGGCGGCGCAGGGTCTGGTCGGCGATCTGCCCGATCACCTCGTTGATGCGCTTCTCGAACACCGCCTGGCCGTTCTCGCTGTCGAGCCGGGCGGCTTCGGTCTCCCGCAGCCAGATCACGTCCCAAAAGGATTTGGCTTCGTCCACGATCGCCCGGAAGGCGTCCGGGCCGGCCTGGCGGACGGCATCGTCCGGGTCCTGCCCGGGCGGCAGAAAGGCAAACCGGAACGTGAAGCCCGTCTTCAGCACGGGGGCGATCCGGTCGAGCACGCGGAACGCGGCGTTGCGCCCCGCGCGGTCACCGTCGAAGCAGATGACCGGCTCGGGCGCGAGCCGCCACAGCAGCGCGATCTGCTCCTCCGTGAAGGCTGTCCCGAGTGTTGCGACGACGTTCCGGATCCCGGCCTGATACATCGAGATCGCATCCAGATAGCCCTCGACCACGATGGCGGAATTCGCCTCGTGCGCGGGTTGGCGAGCCCGGTGGCCGTTGAACACGAGCTCGCCCTTTCGGAAGAGCTCCGTTTCCGGGCTGTTCAGGTATTTGGGCTGCTGGTCCGGCGCGAGGGCGCGGCCGCCAAAGGCCACCACGCGGCCGCGCGTGTCCTGGATCGGGATGATCACCCGGCCGCGGAACCGGTCGTACAGCGAGCGCCCGTCCTCGGGTTCGATTGCGAGGCCGGCCCGCAGGATCAGGTCGCGCTCGATTCCCTCCTTGACCAGATGGTCGAAGAGGGCGGTCCGGGCGTCGGGCGCGTAGCCCATGCGGAACTCGCGCCGCGTCTCACCCGTGATGCCGCGCCCATCCAGATAGGCGAGCGCCCGCTGGCCCGCCGGCTGCGTTAGCTGCTTCTCGAAGAAGCGGCAGGCCATTTCGAGCACGTCGTAGAGGTCGCGCCGGCGCTCGACGACCCGCTCCATCTCGGGGCTGGCCTTCGGCAGGTCCACCCCGGCCTCGCCGGCAAGCCGCTCCACCGCCTCGGGGAAGGAGAGGCCCTCCGTCTCCATCAGGAAGGTGAAGATGTCCCCGTGCTTGCCGCTGGAGAAGTCGTGGTAAAACCCCTTCTGGTCGTTGGCGTAGAACGACGGGGTCTTCTCGGCGTTGAACGGCGACAGGCCGCGCCATTCGCGGCCGGCCTTCTTCAGCCGGACTTTCCGGCCGACCACGGCGGAGACCGGCAGCCGGGCGCGGATCTCGTCGAGAAGGTGAGGGGGGTAGCGCACGTTCCAGCTGTCGCGGTTTAGCCCGGCCGGGGGAATGGAACATAACATGAACGGGGCTGAGCCGTCCACAAGTCCGACGAGTCTCTCCACAGGCAGACGCGTCCGGGGCAGGTTATAGGGGCCCTGCACCTGGAGTTTGTCGTGCGGCTTGTCCCGATCGTCTCCGTGGCCGCCGCGCTGTGCGGCTGCGCGCCAGAATTCCCGCCGATGGCAACCGGTCTCGCGGGCGACCACGCCTTCAAGGCGCGCATCGCCCAGACTCATGGCCCGGGCTCCTCGGCGGGGCGGCTGCGCGAGGTGCTGGTCGGCGAAGGCTTCACCGTCCTGTTCGACCCGGCGACCCGGTTCGGCAAGGCCCTGTTCCGGCCGCAGAACCTGCCCTGCTACGGCGAGACCCGAATCGACTGGCAGGAGGATCGCCGCGGCCGCGTCGCGCGGATCCAGGCACAGCGGCAGGATTGCACCTGACGGCCTGACCGGCCGCTAGGCTGCCGCGACCGCCGGCATCGCGTCCTGCCCGTGCGGCGAGAGCGTGTCCCGTACCACCTCGGCCCGGCGCCGGGGGAGCGCATCGCGATGGGCCTCTCGCAGCCAAGCGATCATCTTTTCGCGCACCTCGCAGCGCAGGTCCCAGGCCTGCGGCGCGTTTCGGGCGCTCACGAGGATCCGCACCTCGATCACGGCCTCCTTGGCGTCCGTTACCTGCAGGGTGACGACCCGCTTGTCCCAAAGGGGCGAGGCCTCGGCGATCTCGTTCAGCTTCCGCCGCATCGCGTCGATCGGCGCCGTGTGGTCGAGATAAAGGAACACGCTGCCGATGAGCGATGCGCCGTCACGGGTCCAGTTCTGGAACGGTTTCTGGATGAAGTAGGTCAGGGGCAGGACGAGGCGGCGCCAGTCCCAGAGCCGGACGACCACATAGGTTGCGGTGATCTCCTCGACCCAGCCCCACTCGCCCTCGACGATGATCGCGTCCTCGATCCGGATCGGCTGCGTTATCGCGATCTGGATGCCGGCGACGAGATTGCTCAGCACGGGCTGCATGGCGAGCCCGAGGATCAGCCCCGCCGCGCCGGCCGAGGCGAGCAGGCTCACGCCATATTGGCGAACGGGCCCGAAGGTCATCAGCGCGATGGCTGTCGTGACAAGGACGACCAGCGTGACGCCCGCGCGCTGGAGGATGCGCATCTGCGTTACGTGCTTGCGGGCGAGGAGGTTATCCTCGGCGTCGAGCTTGAAGCGCCGCAGGTAGATGATGGTCGCGATGTGGATCGCGGTAACGGCGATCCAGCCGACGAGCGCAATGGTGGCGACGAGCAGGACGTGTCGCATCCCGGCCTGCCACTCGGGCGGGATCGGGGCCACGGTGGAGACGAGGCTCACGGCCGCGATCACGAGCGCGAGCCGGCCTGGGCCGAAGGTGCGCCGAACGAGGGAGCGCCAGAACAGCCCGCGCTTGCTGACCAGATGCTGCAGGCGGCGGGTCAGGAACCCGTGCAGGGCCAGGACAAGGAGTGTCGCTCCACCGATCAGAAGGAGGCTGGACACCCAGTTCGGAAGCCAATCCAGCCGGGCGATGACGTTCCGAAACGCCGCGTCGAGATTCGACATGGAATGTTCAGCTCTCGGCCCCGCAGCCGATAGGGGAATGATGGTTGCACCGTCCGGTTCCGCACCGCAGCGGACTTTGTTGCGGTGCAACCTCGCCGGCTAGTCGTCTGCGCGCGCCGCCTTCCGATGTCGCTCGATCTCCTCCGGCTCCTGGTCGTCGAGGCCGGTCAGCGAGTTCCTGGCCGCACCATGCACGTGCAGAAGCTCATCGAGCTTGGCATGGATCGCCTGGGTGTCGCGGTGCTCGGCGCGCTGGATGAAGAGCGTCATGGTCCAGGTCGCCAGCGTCGCCCAGCCGTGCCAATCGAGCGTCTCATGCTCGAAGATGTACCACAGGGCCGCATAGAGCAGCACGATGGCAAAGGCGGCTGGATGGGCCGAGAGGGTGCCGAGCCGGGTGAGCGAGCGACGCGCGAGGGAGATGGCCATGGAGCGCGAAGCGCCAAGCGCGCTCCGAGTTCCCGGCCCACCCCTTGGAGTGGGTTCGACCTTTGGCGAAGAGCGCCGAGGCGCGCCGGTCAGGTGCCGGCGAGCTTGTCCTTCACGCGCGGGCTGACCTTGGCGAAGTCCATCCGGCCGGCATACTCGGCGCGGAGCTTGGCGATGACCTTGCCCATGTCCTTCACGGATTCGGCTCCGGTGTCCGTGATCGCGGCCGCGATGGCGGCGTCGGTCTCGGCGTCGTCGAGCTGCTGCGGCAGGAATGACGAGATGACCTCGATCTCACCACGCTCCTGCGCGGCGAGTTCCGGCCGGGCGTTCTGTTCGTAGATCGCCATCGATTCCTGCCGCTGCTTCACCATCTTCTGCAGGAGGGCCAGGATCTCGTCGTCCGAAGCCGGGTCCTTGCCCTGGCCGCGGGCCTCGATGTCCTTGTCCTTCAGGGCTGCCTGAATCAGCCGGATGGTCGAGAGGCGGGCCTTGTCGCCGGCCTTCATGGCGGTCTTGATCTCGTCGGTGAAGCGTTCGCGCAACGGCATGGTCCCGCCCTGGCTGATGCGGTCCGGCGCGTTGACGCGGCTGGACGGCGCTCCTAAGTGACGGAGAACGCGCGGACCTGTGATCTGGAGGTCGCGCGACTTAGCCCGGATCCTCTCGATGTCGCAACAGCCACACGCCCTCGGCCACGCGCCGGGACGGCAATCACCTGCGCCCGCCGTCTCAGGCTGGGAAGAGCCCCGCCCGACCGCGCTTCTCGTCCTTGCGGACGGAACCCTGATCGAGGGCCAGGGGATCGGTGCCGTCGGCGAGACCTCGGGCGAGGTTTGTTTCAACACCTCCATGACCGGCTACCAGGAGATCCTGACGGATCCCTCCTATGCCGGGCAGGTCGTCACCTTCACGTTCCCGCATATCGGCAATGTCGGGGCGAATGAGGAGGACATGGAAACCGTGGACGCCGACAAGAGGTCGGGCGTGCGCGGCACCGTCCTCGGGGCGACGATCACGGAGCCCGCCAACTGGCGCGCGACGCGTCCGCTCGATGCCTGGCTGAAGGCGCGGGGCATCGTTGGAATCACCGGCGTCGACACCCGCGCGCTGACGGCGCTCATCCGCGAGAAGGGGATGCCGAACGCCGTCATGGCCCATGATCCGGCGGGCCTGTTCGATGTCGAGGCGCTGAAGGCCCGCGCGGCCGGCCTGCCCTCGATGGAAGGACTCGATCTCGTTCCCATGGTCACCCGGGACGACAACGGC
>JAQGJZ010000245.1 GCA_028290385.1 Enterovirga sp. | reverse complement strand
AAGCGGGTGCGGTCGAGCTTCAGCCGCGCCTTGACCACGTCCTGGCTCAGGGATTCGCGCTTCTGCGAGGCGTCGGCAATCCGCTGCACCTGCTGGGCGATCATGTCGTGCGTGAGCAGGTCGAGACGGCGCTCCAGCGAGCGCGCTCCGGCCTTGGCCTCGGCGAGCTGGCCCTGGTCCGAGGCGAGGTCGGCAGCCGTCTGCTCGACGAGTTGGACGGCGTCGATCACGGCCGCCCGCGTCCCGGCGGATCTCGCCGCGAGCGCCTCGCGCATGCTCGCCCGTTCCTTCAACAAGGCCATGAGCCGCTCCTTCGCGGCTATGCTGCCGACAAGGCGGTCGTGCTGGGCGAGCTTTTCCGCGATCTGCGCGAGGACGCTCTCGCGCGAGGCGCGGTACTGGGCGAGCTCCGCCACCATGACGGCCAACTCGCGTGCGCGAATCGGACCGCCGACGAGCACTGGAAATGTTGGCTCGGCGTCTCCCCCGTCCTGCACGGCGGTGATTTCCGCCTTTCGGCGCGCGAGTTCGGCCTCGACCGATTCCAGCTGCCCGGACTTGGCGGTGAGGTCGGCCGCGGCCTCGGCGGGATCGAGCTCCAGAAGAAGCTCGCCGGCCGCCACCCGCGAGCCGTTCGCGACGTGCACCGCCCTGACGATGGCAGCCTCGAAGGGCTGTACGACCTTCGAGCGGCCGCTGACCTGCACACGGCCGGACGCGACGGCGAAGATGTCCAGCCGCGCGAGGCAGCTCCAGAGAAGCGCGGCCCCGAAGCCGAGTGCGAGCACCCAGATGAAGACCGCCGCATAGGGCGAGGCCGGCTTGTCCCGGATCTCGAGCGCGGCCGGAAGGAACTCCTTGTCTGCGTGGTCGGTGAGGGCCCGCAGCCGCCCCGCGATCGCGTCAATGCGCACGGATGGCCGAACGCGCAGCGCGTCCCGCAGCGTGACAGGCAGCCGAACGGGCGCGTTCACGGCGCGCTTCCCCCGTCCGCCTGCATCCGCCAGAGCCGTGCGTAGAGGCTCTCGGGTCGCGCCAGGAGCTCCTCTTGCGGGCCGTCTTCCACGACGCAGCCGTCCTCGATGGCGATGATGCGGTCGCAATCGCGGATCGCGGCAAGCCGGTGCGCAATGATGAGCACCGTCCTGCCCTGGACGATGCGGCGCATGTTCTCCTGGATGACGCGCTCGCTCTCGTAATCGAGCGCGCTCGTGGCCTCGTCGAAAATCAGGATCCGAGGATTGGTCGCCAGCGCCCGTGCGATGGCGAGCCGCTGGCGCTGTCCGCCGGAAAGGTTGGCGCCCCGCTCCTCGATGACGGTGTCGTATCCGAGCGGCAGCTTGGCGATGAACGCATCCGCACCGGCCAGCCGTGCAATCGCGATCGCCTGCGCCCGCGCGATCCCCGGATGGGCCAGGCCGATGTTCTCGAGGACCGTGCGATTGAACAGAAGGTTCTCCTGCAGCACGACCCCGATCTGCCTGCGCAAGGAGGCGGGGTCGACCTGCGCGATGTCCAGGCCGTCGACATAGATCTGCCCCTTCTCCGGCAGGTAGAGCCGCTGCAGCAGCTTGGTCAGGGTGGATTTGCCTGACCCGGACGGGCCCACGATGCCGATCACCTGCCCCGGCGCGATCTCGATGGAGA
Source organism: Enterovirga sp. (assembly GCA_028290385.1). Classification (GTDB taxonomy): domain Bacteria; phylum Pseudomonadota; class Alphaproteobacteria; order Rhizobiales; family Beijerinckiaceae; genus Enterovirga. Next base: position 10,631 of record JAQGJZ010000245.1, on the reverse strand, counting down.
CGTTTTTCAGAACCTCCGCGCCTCCTGGAGCGTACCGGAAGGTGACGTCGGAGAAGGTGATCCGCCCCTTGATCGTCGGCAGGTAGGTGAGGCCGATGCCGCGCGCTTCGGGCGCCGCGTTCAGGATGTCCCCGATGCGCTCGATGGAGACCTTCACCTGCTGGAAATCCTGCCAGAGCTGCGACAGCCGCAGGATCGGCGCGATGACCTGCCCCATGATCATGTTGAAGGCGATCAGGCTGCCCACCGTCATCTCGCCCGCGATCACGGCATAGGCGCCGAAGAAGAGCACGAGCGCCGTGGTGAGCTTGCTCACATACTGGATCGCGTTCTGTCCGAGGGACGCGAGCGCCACCAGCGAGAACGAGCTGCGCACATAGGCCGCGAGCCGCTCCTCCCACTGCGTCCGCAGGATCGGCTCGACGGCATGGGCCTTGATGGTCTGGATGCCGACGACCGCCTCGATGAGGAACTGGTTCGACAGCGCGCTGCGATGGAAGCGCTCCAGGCTCTGCTCGCGCAGGATCGGCCGAAGCAGCACGGCGATGGCGACGTAGACCGGCAACGAGAGCGTGACGATCGCGGCCAGGGTCGGGGAATACAGGAACAGGATGGCGACAAAGATCAGCGTGAACGGGATGTCGATCACGGACGACAAGGCCTGCCCGGTCAGGAAGGCCCGCACGGTCTCCAGCTCGCGCGCCCGCTCGATCGTCTGCCCGGCCGCGCGCGTCTCGAAATACCCGAGCGGCAGCCGCAGGATGTGCTCGAAGAGCCGTGCCCCGAGCTCCACGTCGATGCGGCTCGCCGTATGCGCCAGCACGTAGCTGCGCACGTATTGCAGGCAGACCTGGAACAGCCCGAGCACCACGAGGCCGATCACGACCATGGTCAGCGTCGAATAGCCTTTGTGCACCAGCACCTTGTCGATGGTGATCTGGAACAGGATCGGGGTCGCCAGGGCGCAGAGCTGGACCAGCAGCGAGGCGAGCAGGACGTTGCCGAGGGGCATCCGATAGCGCCGCAGGAGCGGCAGGAACCAGGACAGCCCGAAAGCCTGGGCGGCAGCCTCGAGGCCAGCCCTACGGGCGACCAGGATCACGACGCCGGTCCAGTTGCGCAAAACCGCATCCGGAGCCTCGTGCGATGCCGTGCGGCTCGCGACGTCGACGATCCGGTAGGATCCGTCCTCGACCCGCCGTCCGAAGACGACGAAGCTCCCGTCCGCGTATTGGAGGATCGCGGGCAGCGGTACCGTCTCGAGCCGCGGGGCGGATTGTCCCGACAGGACGCGCCCCTTCAGCTTGATGCGGCGGCAGGCTCGAACCAGATCCGGCGCGGTCGCTAACCTGGCGGCCAGGCCCAGTTCGTGGCGCAGCTGGGCGGGATCACAGGCGACCTGATGGTAGGAGGCGACGAGCGCCAGCGCGCTCAGTCCCGTGTCCGGGCCGGTGGGCGCGGCCCGGAGGGGGGCAGCGGCTGCCTCGTAGGCGGCGGCGCTCACGAAAGCCGACATGACTTGCCCTCGACTCGGTGTCGTCAGGCGCCTTCTGCAGGAAGGCCGCCATAGACACTGAACCATTTGGCATCGTCTCGGCTACACTTTCTGTTGTGCACCGCCGGAACGGATGTAGTATTCCGCCTCTTGGGGGCTGGCGGATGCGGCTGTCCTACGCGCTGAAGGGCAAGCGGGTTTGGGTTGCTGGCCACCGCGGGATGGTCGGGGCCGCGCTCACCCGGCGGCTCGCCCGTGAGGATTGCGAGATCCTCGGGGCGGGACGCGACGAACTGGACCTGCGCGACCAAGCGGCCGTGAAGGCCTGGACCCGCGACCGCAAGCCCCACGCGGTGTTCGTGGCGGCCGCGAAGGTCGGCGGCATCCTGGCGAACCGCGATCATCCGGCCGATTTCCTCTACGACAACCTGATGATCGAGGCGAACGTCATCCACGCCTCGCACGAGTTGGGCGTCGAGAAGCTCCTGTTTCTTGGATCCTCCTGCATCTACCCGAAACACGCGGCGCAGCCGATGCGCGAGACGGACCTGCTCGGCGGCCCGCTCGAGCCCACGAACGAACCATATGCGGTGGCCAAGATCGCGGGCGTGAAGCTCGCCCAAGCCTATCGCCGGCAATACGGGGACGACTTCATCTCGGCGATGCCGACGAACCTTTATGGCCCGGGCGATAATTTCGACCTGGTCGGCAGCCATGTTCTTCCGGCGCTTATCCGGAAGGCTCACGACGCGAAGCTGGCTCAGAGGGACTCGATCGAAGTCTGGGGGACCGGCACGCCGCGCCGCGAGTTTCTGCACGTGGACGACCTGGCCGACGCCTGCGTTCTCCTGATGCAGCGCCTCTCGGCTGACGAGCACGTCAATGTCGGCTCAGGCCAGGAGCTCAGCATTCGGGCCTTGAGCGAATTGATCGCGCGCGTCGTCGGGTTTCGCGGCGCCATCGTGTTCGACCCGGCGAAGCCGGACGGCGCGCCTCGCAAACGTCTGGAGACATCCAAGCTCGACGCGCTCGGGTGGTCGCCTGCGATCGGCCTCGAGCGGGGAATCGCACAAACCTACGAGTGGTACTGCCGGAACTACGACCTGGTTCGATTATAGCTCCCCAACGCCGAGGTTGCGTCATGCAGAAGGTCGCGCTGATCACCGGGATCACCGGTCAGGACGGGGCATATCTGGCGGAGCTTCTGCTGCAGAAGGGCTACGCGGTACACGGCATCAAGCGCCGCTCCTCATCCTTCAACACTGCCCGCGTAGATCATCTGTATCGCGACCCACACGAGCCCGGGAGCGACTTCACGCTGCATTACGGTGACCTGACCGACGCGACGAACCTCATCCGCATCGTGCAGGAGACCTGCCCGGACGAGATCTACAATCTCGGCGCTCAGAGCCATGTCCAGGTGAGCTTCGAAACGCCCGAATACACGGCGAATTCCGATGCCGTCGGCACGCTGCGTCTGCTGGAGGCCATCCGGATTCTCCGCCTGGGCCAGAAGACGCGCTTCTACCAGGCCTCGACCTCCGAGCTCTACGGCAAGGTCCAGGCCGTCCCGCAATCGGAAACGACGCCCTTCTACCCGCGCAGCCCCTACGCGGCCGCGAAGCTTTATGCGTACTGGATCACCGTGAACTACCGCGAGGCCTATGGCTTCCACGCTTCCAACGGCATCTTGTTCAATCACGAGAGCCCAACGCGTGGGGAGACCTTCGTCACGCGCAAGATCACCCGGGCCGTCGCGGCGATCGAGTGCGGGCTCCAGAAGGCCGTCTTCCTGGGAAACCTGGATGCGAAGCGCGATTGGGGGCACGCCCGCGACTATGTCGAGGGGATGTGGCGCATTCTCCAGCAGCCGGAGCCGGACGATTACGTCCTGGCCACAGGCGAAACCTACACGGTCCGCCAGTTCGTGGAGCGGGCCTTCGCGGCGGTCGGACGGCGCGTCACCTGGAACGGCGTCGGGGAAGACGAGATCGGGGTGGACGCAAAGACGGGCGAGACCCTGGTCCGGATCGACCCGGCCTATTTCCGGCCGACCGAGGTCGACCTGCTGATCGGCGACCCTTCGAAGGCGCGCGACAAACTGGGGTGGACACACCGCGTCGCGTTCGACGATCTGGTAAGCGAGATGGTGCTGGCGGATCTCGAAGAAGCGCGCCGTCATGTCGCCGGGAAGAACGAGCCGACGCCCGAGCCGGCACGTCGCTTCGCGTGATCGCCAGTTCTGCCGCGCTTTGGCTAAGTATCCGACGCGCCTTGCGGAGACGGATTCTGCCGTCCCATTCTGGACGTTGCCAGATCACCACACGGGCGACGTTCCTGCGTGCCGACGCTATTCTGCCTTTCCAGCATCACCCGGAACGGCAAAGAATAGACTGAGGCACCCCAGATCGGGATCAGCACGATTGTCCGAACACGCCAGGCCCTCATGGCCGCACGTTTGAGCTCTTGGCGCGCCCGGCTGCTCCCCGTGCTTGGAGTGTGCCTGGGCCTTGCCGCGTCCGGATGTACCGTGACGGTGGTGCCGAAGGACGGCCCGACGGCGTTGGAGGTGGAAAGCAGCGCCGAGCTGAAGCTCGCCGACGGCGGCCGCCTGAGCTACGCGCTCGTGAAGCTCACGCCCCTAGTCGTCGCGACCATGGGGACCGAGCGTCAGCCACCGACCCAGTTCAGCCGCCTGGCGAAGATCGAAAGTTCGGCCGACATCCGGATCGGGCCGGCGGACACGGTCAACATCACGATCTTCGAGGCCTCGGCCGGCGGACTGTTTATTCCGACCGATGCGGGTGCCCGGCCAGGCAATTTCATCTCCGTTCCGTCGCAGGAGCCGGACAGGATCGGCAACATCTCGGTGCCCTATGCGGGCCAGATCAGGGCGCTCGGCCGCGCCCCGATGGACGTGGCCCGCGAGATCGAGAACCGGCTGCGCCAGCGGGCGATCGAGCCGCAGGCCGTCGTGACCATTGCCGACCGGGCGTCGTTCGTCGTGAGCGTGCTTGGTGACGTGACGCAGCCGACCACGATCGCGCTGAAGCCCGGCGGACTGCGCCTGCTCGCCGCCATCGCGCGCGCCGGCGGATCGAAATATCCGGGCTTCGAGACGGTGGTGACGCTACAACGCAAGGGCCGGACCGAGCAGGCGACCCTCAGCGCCATCGCGCGCGACCCGAGCCAGAACATCCAGCTCGCGCCCGAGGACGTCGTCTACGTGTCCCAGGAACCGCGGGCGTTCATGGGGTTCGGCGCGACGCCGGATCCGGGCGCGCTGGGCGGCCAGAACTCGCGGCGGTTCCCGTTCGACCGCGAGAACATGACCCTCGCCGAAGGGATCGCGAAGATGGGCGGCCTGCTGTCCGGACGCGCCGACCCGACGGCCGTGTTCCTGTTTCGCCACTCGCCGCGCGAGGTGCTCGAGCGGGCGGGGGTCGACCTGCACAACATGCCCGGCGAGTTGGTCCCGACCGTCTACACGATCGATCTCAGCCAGGCGGAGGGATACCTGATCGCGGACAGGTTCTTCCTGAAGAACCGGGACATCGTGTTCGTGTCGGATTCCCCCTCCGTCGACCTTCTCAAGTTCTTCGACATCGTGAACGGGGTCACGGGCGCGGCACGGGGCGCGACCGGAATCGCCGTCGATTACAGGCAGTTGCGCTGACCGATGGGCGACCTGCGCCCGAGGAGATGGATCATGGCCCTGCGCGCCGGCACGGCAGCCTGCCTGTGTCTCGCCATCGCGACCCCGGGACGGGCAGCGGATCTCGGGGTCGCGGGCGGGCCGGCGCCACCTTACGGATCCGCGCCCCTGTCCCCGGTCGTGATCGTCGTTCCGGCTTGCGAGGAGCAACGTCCCGCCGTGCTGATGCGCTGCCTGCCGCGGCGTGAGATCGCCTTTCCGCGCGATATCGACCTGATCCGGATCGAGCGCTCGATGAGTCCAAGCCCCACCCGGCCCTACAAACAGCTCTTCACCTGGCCGTAGGCGCAGGCGCCGAGCGCAGCGCCCACCAGAACCAAAACAGCCCCATTCCGTTAACGCAAAATTGCGGGTTCGAAGCTCAGGCTTCCCCGGCGGAGGAAGGGCATGCTGATCGCGGTGACCTGCTGGCTCGCTTGCCTGGCGGCGTTTCTGGAATTCGCCGAGAGGGCGCCTGTCCTCGAGCGGATCGACTAGCCGCAGGGCGCCGCCCGCCCGGCGCGACGCTCAGCCCCGCCGCGATCATCCTCACCAGCTCGGCCGCGGTGCGCCCGCTGGGATCCGCCGACGCCGGCCGCCTCGCTTACAGGGCCGCGGCGATCCTGACCGTTTCGGCCGCCCCGCGCTCGAACAGGGTGGCAAGCCAAGTCCGGACCGGGTCGCGGAAGCGGCTCTCGTTCGGGAGATCGGTGCCGAACATCTGCCGAACCCCGAGCAGCGCATCGACAAGGCGGTCCGGATCGCGGCCGGCCGCATCGGCGCGGCTGCGCAGCTCCGCAGCGAGCGGGTCGCGCAGGTCGATCGGTGCCCCCGCCTCGTCGATGCCCGTGGCGTAGCGCATCCAGGCCGCGACCCCGAGCGCGATGCGCTCGATCGGCAGCCCTTGCGCGATGCGCTCCCGCGCCGGCCCGAGCAGGCGGTTCGGCAGCTTCTGCGAGCCGTCCATGGCGATCTGCCAGGTGCGGTGCTTGAGCGCCGGGTTGCGGAAGCGGGCGAAGAGCTGGTCCTTGTAGGCGGGAAGGTCGAACCCAGGCAGGCGCGGCAGCGTCGGCGTGATCTCGTCATCCATCATGCGGCGGACCAGGCGCTCCATCCCGTCCTGCCGGACCGCCTCGGCGATCGTCTCGCACCCCGAGAGATAGCCGAGATAGGCCATGGTCGAGTGGCTGCCGTTCAGGAGCCGCAGCTTCATGAACTCGAACGGCTCGACATCCGACACGAAGGTGACGCCCGGCCAATCCGGCCGGCCCGCGGGAAAGTGGTCCTCGACCACCCATTGCGTGAAAGGCTCGGCCAGCACGGGCCAGCTGTCCGCGACCCCGAGCAGGCCCGCGACGCGGTCGCGGTCCGCATCCGTCGTGGCGGGCACGATGCGGTCCACCATCGTGGACGGGCAGGCGAGCTCCGCCTCGAGGTAGCGTCCGAGCTCCGGGTCGCGCAGCGCCGCGAGGCCGACGAGTACGCGCTTCGTCACGGCCCCATTGGCCGGGAGGTTGTCGCAGGGCAGCACCGTGAAGGGCCGGGTGCCCGCGGCGCGGCGGCGCGCGAGCGCTTCCACGATGAAGCCCGGTGCCGAGCGCGGTGCCCCGGGATGGACGAGGTCATACCGGATGTCGGGATGGTCCGGGTCGAGCTCACCGGTCGCAGGGTTGTGGCAATACCCCTTCTCGGTCACCGTGAGCGACACGATGCGCACGCCGGGCTCCGCCATCACGGCGAGAAGCGCGGCGGGATTTTCGGGCGCGACCAGCACGTCCCGGACGGCGCCGATCACCCGCACCTCCTCGCCGCCGCCGCCGCGGATGTTCACGGCGTAGAGCCCGTTCTGCGGCTGCAGCGCGTCGCGCGTGTCGGGCGAGCGCAGCGAGGCGCCGATGATCCCCCAGGCGAGGTCGCCCGCCGCGAGCACGTCGTCCGTGTAGACGGCGGCGTGCGCGCGATGGAAGGCGCCGATGCCGAGATGCACGATGCCGGTCTGCACGCGGTAGCGATCATAGGCCGGCTTGCGGATGCTGCCTGGCAGCGTCGCCAGGGTTCTGGTGGACAGGCGGGTCATCAATGCGCGCTCTGCTGCTTGGCGCGGGCGACGATCTGGGTCGGGTTCACGAAGCGCAGCGCGAGCACGAGCCAGATCAGCGTCGCGACCATGTAGATCACGGCCATGGCGTCGATCGACTGGCCGGCGCGCACGCCCGCCGCGAAGACCGCATAATACAGCGCCACGACAAGCGTCTGGCTCGTCGGGCCCGCCGTCAGGAAGGTCAGTTCGAACATCGCGATCGTGCGCACCAGCACGAGCAGCATCGCGGCCAGCATGCCGGGCAAGAGCAGCGGAAACAGGATGCGCCCGAAAAGCTGCGGCGTGGAGGCTCCGAACACCCGCGCGGCCGCCTCGATGCGCGGGTCGATCTGCTCGATGAACGGGATCATGACCAGCACCACGAACGGAACCGTGGGCACGAGGTTCGCCAGCACCACGCCCCAGAACGTGCCGGCGAGGTTGAGCTGGTAGAGGACCGTCGCGAGCGGAATGCCGTAGGTGATCGGCGGCACGAGCAGCGGCAGGAGAAAGACCAGCATCGCGAGCCGCTTTCCCGCAAAGTCGCGCCGCGCCATCGCGTAGGCGGCGAGCACCCCGAGCAGCCCCGACACGACGACCACCGTGAACACGACCTGGAAGGTCACGATCAGGATGTCGTGCAGCTGAAATTCCTCCCAAGCGGAGAAGTACCAGCGCGTCGTGTAGGCAACGGGCAGCCAGGTCCCGAGCCAGCGCGTGGCGAAGGAATTGGTCACCACCGACACGATCATGGCGAGCAGGTTCAGGACGAACAGGATCGTCACCGCCCAGACGGCGATGCGCCAGATCCGGGAGCCGAGGCCGGTATCGCGGATCATCGGACGCAGCGCCCCCTCGTTCCGGGGCGGCGGGCAGGGCGGCGAGCACGCCCCATCCGGCTCATCCCTTCGTTCCCCCGACAGGACCCCGGTAGAGCATCCCGCGCGCCCCGAGCACGGCGGCCACGATGGCGAGCTGGACGGCACCCATGACCATCGCGATCGCGGAGGCGAGCGAGTAGTCGTATTCCTCGAACGCCGCCTGATAGGCCGCGATCGAGATGACGCGCGTCGGGCCGGCGGGCGCGCCGAGCAGGACGGCGGAGGGAAACACCGCAAACGCTTGCACGAAGGACAGGCAGAAGGTGATCGCGAGCCCGGGCAGGATCAGCGGCAGGATGATGCGCGTGAAGCGCTGCCGGGCGCTCGCTCCGTGGACGGCGCCCGCCTGCTCCAGGGCCGGGTCGATACCGGTCACGTAGGAGAGCGTGAGGAGAAACGTGAACGGAAAGCCCGTGATGAGCAGCGACGCGAAGACGCCCCAATAATTGTTCGTGAGCTTCACGGGGCCGGACAGGAGGCCCGCCCAGATCAGGGTCCGGTTGAACCAGCCCTGCGGGCCCAGATAGTTGAGGAGGCCTTCCGCCACGAGCACGGTCCCGAGCGTGACCGGCAGAACCAGAATGGTCGTGAGCAGGCGCTGGCGCCGCATCAGCCGCACCCGCATGGCGATCGGAACCGCCAGAACGAGGTTCAGGATCGTGACGGGCATCGCGAGCCGAAGCGTCGTCCAGATGGTGTCGTAGAGGAACGGGTCGGAGAAGAAGTGGGCGTAGTTGCCCAGGACGCCCCCGGCCTTGGGCCGGAAGGACAGGGCGAGCCCGTACAGGAACGGGTAGACGAACAGCGCCAGGATCGCGAGGAGCGCCGGCAGAACAAACAGCGTCGTGCCGTCCAGCCCCCGCGCCGCGAGCCGGGTGCGCAGGGCGACGCGCTCATCGAGCCCCGCCGCGGCGACCATCCCGTCCAGCGGAGCCGAGCTCATCATGCGTCTCCCGGAAGCCCTGACCCGAAGCCGGTCGGGTCGGCCGAGCGGCGCGCTACCCGGCACCCCTGGCAGGGGGCCGGAGCCGGCCCTCCCCCGGGCGCCATGGGAGCGCCGCCCGCTTTCATGCGCCCGCCCCCGCGAAAACCAGCGTCCGCGCCGGCTCCGCCGTGAGGCGGATGTCCGCGCCCTTCTCGAGTGGCCGGTCGGCCCGGAAGAACAGCTCCGTGCCGTCCGCCGCGACGGCGTTGCCGAAAAATGCGCGGCCCCGATACTCGATCGCCGTGACGCGTGCCGCGAGCCCCGGCCCGCCTGGCACCGCGACCAGGTCCTCCGGCCGGATCGACACCACGGCGCCGCCGCCTGCCTGCACGCTTTCGCGCGCGGTGCCGGAGAGGCGCGCGCCCGCGACCTCGACCTCCGCGCGCCCATCCGCGACGCCGACCACCCGGCCCGGCAAGCGGTTCCGGAAGCCCATGAAATCCGCGACGTCCTGGTGCGCCGGCTTCTCGTAGAGTTCCTCCGGCGTGCCGACCTGCCGGATGGTGCCGTCCCGCATCACGACCACGCGGTCGGCCATCGACAGCGCCTCGTCCTGGTCGTGCGTCACGTAGACGGTGGTGGAGCCGATCGTCTCGTGGATGCGGCGGATCTCCGCCCGCATCTCGAGGCGCAGCTTCGCGTCGAGGTTGGATAGCGGCTCGTCCATCAGGACGACCGGCGGCTCGATCACGATCGCCCGCGCGATCGCGACACGCTGCTGCTGCCCGCCCGACATCTGGCCCGGCAGTTTCTCGGCCTGCTCCCGCAGCCGCACGAGGCCGAGGGCTTCGTCGACCCGACGGTCGATCTCGCCGCGGCTCACGCCCCGCATGGTCAGGCCGAAACCCACGTTCTTGCGGACATTGAGGTGCGGAAACAGCGCGTAGCTCTGGAACACCATGCCGAAGCCGCGATCCTCCGGCTTCAGCCCGTCGATCCGGCGGTCGCCGAGATGGATGGAGCCGCCGGAGAGCGGCAGCAGCCCCGCGATGCAGTTCAGCGCGGTCGACTTGCCGCAGCCGGACGGCCCGAGCAGGGCGATGAACTCGCCCGCCTTGATCGTGAGGTCGATCCCCGCGAGGGCGGCATGGCTGCCGAAGATGCGCTTGACGCCGCGCAGTTCGAGAGCGCCGCCGCCCGGGGCCGTTTGTGCGTGGAGGGTCATACAATCCGCGTCGGTGTCATCCCCGGACTCGTCCCGGGGAGCTCGATGTCGTGAGGGGTGGCGCGTCGGGTCGCGTGGTTGGGACGAACCCGGCGACGCATCCCGGCAGATTAGCCTTTTCGTTTGGCGCCGGAGCCGATCTCCTGGTCCCAGCGCTTGAAGGCCTGGACCATTCTTTCGGGCTCGAGCGGGGTTTCGATCGGGTTGTCGGCAATCCAGCGTTCGTATTGCGGGCGGCCGAATTCCTTGATCGCGGCCTGGCTCTCGGGGGGCGCCATGTCGAGGGTCACGTTCTTGGCCGCCGGCCCGGGATAGAAGTAGCCCTCGTCAT